>NZ_JBFXGV010000001.1:0-224672 GCF_050177655.1 Paenirhodobacter sp. | reverse complement strand
CATCAAACTCGGCTGGCTCGTGAAGATCAACGAGTTGAACGATGAAAGCCTCGGCTATTACATCGTCAGGCCGCCGGGCCCGATGAGTCCGGCGGCAAAGATATTCATCGACTGGCTGAAGGCCGAGGCCTGATCAGATCGCCAGATCTTCCAGAGACTTGCCCGAAGCAAGCGCCGCCTCGACCCATTTCGGCTTGCGGCCGCGACCGGTCCAGGTCTCCGCGGCGTTTTCCGGGTTGGCATATTTCGGCGCGACCGCCTTGCGCGATTTCGCCGCGCTGACGCCGGTCAATTCGGCGAGCGAATATCCCATCTTGCGCGCGGTTTCCTCAAGTTCGACGAGCGCCTCTTTTTTCTTGCGCTCTTCGTAGGTCGCAATCGCGCGATCGACTTTCGCGCGCAGCGTCTTCAGTTCGGAAAGCGCGAGCGCTTCGAGATCCATGTCCATTCCAGCCTCCGGAATTCAAATCCGGAGACTTTATTATTTATCCACAGGAAAATTACAAGAGCCCGAGTTTATCGCGGGCTGCGCTTTGCCAGAATGCGCTGCAGCGTGCGGCGGTGCATATTCAGCCGGCGCGCGGTTTCCGAAACGTTGCGATCGCACAATTCGTAGACGCGCTGGATATGTTCCCAACGCACGCGATCGGCGCTCATCGGGTTTTCCGGCGGCGGCGGCAGCATTTCCCCCTTCGCCAGAAGCGCATTGGTGATGTCGTTCGCATCGGCGGGTTTCGACAGGTAATCGGTCGCCCCCATCTTCACCGCGGCCACCGCGGTGGCGATCGCACCATAGCCGGTCAGCACCACGATCCGCGCATCGGGGCGTTTCTCGCGCAGCGCCTCGACCACCTCGAGCCCGTTGCCATCCTCGAGCCGCAGGTCGATCACCGCATAGGCCGGGGCCTGGTTCTGCACGATCACCTTGCCGGCGGCGACCGTCTCGGCCGTCTCCGGCTGAAAGCCGCGCTTCTCCATCGCCCGGGCAAGCCGGGTCAGGAACGGCAGGTCGTCATCCACAAGGAGCAGGGTCCGGTCTGCCCCCAGTTCGGTGATCTCGTCCTCGGCCATCGCATGCCCCCCAGGTTATCCGTCCGCCTGTTTCTAGGGACTTCGCCCCCGCGGGTCAATTTCCGCCGTAACCGGCGGTCAATTCTGTTTCTGTTCCGATTTCCAGGCATCGACGAAACAGGCGACCCGATCGGCCTCGTCTTCGGCGCTGGTGTCCCGATTGAAGAACTCGACGAAGCCGATATCGGGAAACACGAGGTAGGTCTGCGTCGAATGGTCGATGAGCGTGTAGGGATCGCCCGGATCCTGCACCTTGAAATAGGTGCGATAGGCTTTCGAGGCCGCGGCGATCTGTTCCTTCGATCCGGTGAGGCCGATCATCTTCGGGCTGAGGATATCGGTGAATTCGCGCAGCAGTTCCGGCGTGTCGCGATCGGTATCGACCGAGATGAACACCGGCGTCACGTCATAGCCCCGCTCGTCCAGCAGCCGCACCGCCTCGGCATTGCGGGCGTTGTCGATCGGGCAGACGTCGGGGCAATAGGTATAGCCGAAATAGATCAGGCTCGGTTTGGTGATGACATCCTTGTCGGTCACCGTCTTGCCGTTCTCGTCGACGAGGGTGAAGGGGCCGCCGATCGCGCCGCTGCCTCCGCCGACGACACCGCGGCGGCATTGCGCGAAGACATCCGCCTCCCCCGTGCCGGCGCTGAAATACCAGGCCGCGCCCAGCCCGGCGACGACGGCGAGCGCTGCGGCGATGGCGGCGGCTTTCGGGGGTATCGGCATGTCTCTTCCTTTTCGGCTCCTCCGCATTGATCGCGCCCGACAAGCCGACTATCAAGAGCCGAGCGACAAAATGTGACAACCGGCCTCATGTTTCGGGCCGGATCACGCAGCGGCAACGGAGCGGCACCTTGCAGGAGATCTCCGAGATCGGCGCGTCGACGGTCGCCGGCCCCCAGGACTGGGTGCGCCTGCGCACGCTGATCTTTCTGCGCTGGACGGCGGTGGCCGGGCAGCTGGGCGCGGTGCTGGCCGCCTGTTTCTTCTATGGCATCGACCTCGATCTGCCGCTGTGCCTCGCGACGATCGGCGCCTCGGTCGCAGCCAATCTCGTGGCGATCTTTCTTTTCCCCGAAAGCCGCCGGCTGAGCCAGGCGGAGGCGACGGCCACGCTGCTGTTCGACACCGCGCAGCTCGCGCTGCTGCTGGCGCTGACCGGCGGGCTGAACAATCCTTTCGCGCTGTTGATCCTGGTGCCGGTGACGATCGCAGCCACCGCGCTCGAGCTGCGCCCCACGGTGCTTCTGGGCGTGATCACCATGGTGCTGGTCACGATCATCGCGCGCTGGCATGTTCCGCTCGTGCTGAAATCGGGCGAGCTGCTGGTGGTGCCGCCGATCTTCGGCTTCGGCTATTGGCTTGCGATCGTGATCGGCGTCGCCTTCCTCGGTGCCTATGCGCATCGGATCGCGGCCGAGAACCACTCGATGTCCGACGCGCTGCTCGCGACGCAGCTCGCCCTCGCGCGCGAACAGAAGCTGACCGATCTTGGCGGTGTCGTCGCCGCCGCCGCGCATGAGCTTGGCACCCCGCTCGCCACGATCAAGCTGGTCTCCTCCGAGCTTGCCGACGAGCTCGACGATCGCCCCGAGCTTTGCGAGGATGCGATGCTGATCCGCGAGCAGGCGGATCGCTGCCGCGACATCCTGCGCTCGATGGGCCGTGCCGGAAAGGACGACCTGCACCTGCGCGCCGCGCCGCTGCTCGCCGTGCTGCGCGAGGCGGCCGAACCGCATCTCGACCGCGGCAAGGAGATCCGCTTCGACACCGCCCCCGGCCCCGGCGGCAGCGAGCGTCAGCCGATGATCTTCCGCTTCCCCGAACTGATCCACGCGCTGCGCAACCTGATCCAGAACGCCGTCGATTTCGCCGAGAGCACCGTCTGGGTCGATGCGGAATGGACCGATCGCACGATCACCGTGCGCATCACCGACGATGGCAAGGGCTATGCCCCCGGCGTGCTGGGCCGGATCGGCGACCCCTTCCTGCATTCGCGCCCCGGCGAGCGCAATCCGCGCGGCGAATACGAGGGGATGGGCCTCGGCCTCTTCATCGCCAAGACGCTGCTCGAACGCACCGGCGCGCAGCTGCGCTTCGCCAATGGCACCGCCCCGCAGGCGCCCGAAGGCGGGGCGCCGCAGCGTTCCGGCGCGGTGATCACGGTGGAATGGCCGGCGCATCGCCTGCTTGCGCCGGAGACCGGACCGCTGGGGGAAAACATCCCGATCACCGGCTGAGCGCCGCCAAAACGCGCTTAACGGCGCATTAACCTTTCTTCGGCAAACATGGATGCGACACCGGAGAAAGAGGCGGCAGTCATGCAGATCGAGTGGTTACAGGCGCTTATCATCGTGACGACATCGGTCGGCTCCGCGCTTCTGGCGCTGGGGGTGCTGACCGCGATCCTCTCGGCGCGGGGCGGCTCGGCCCTTCGGACCAGCGCCCATCCGATGCTCGAACCCACCGTCTTCCTTTTCGACGAGCACGATCTCGTCGATGCGACCGGCCCGGCACGCGCGCTGCTCGACGCCGCGCCGATGGCGGCGAGCGACTGGGCGCGCTTCGCCGCCTTCGTCGCCCCCCGTTTCGACGATTTCGACCGCGCCATGACCACACTGGCCGAACGCGGCACGCTGGAACTCACCTCGAAACGTGGCGAGGGCGGGCATGCGGCGCTGCGCCTGCAGGCGGAGGATGTGAACGGCCTCGCCCGGATCACCCTCATCGACCCGGAGGCCGAGGGCCGCGGCCTGATCGTCGACGGGCTGTCGCAACGCGCGCTGGAGGACGAGCTCGACCTGCTGCGCCTGACGCTCGACCATTCGCCCGCGCTGGTCTGGCGCGAGGATGGCGAGGGCGGGATCATCTGGGCGAATCGCGCCTATATGCTGCGCTCCGGTGCCTTCGCGGATTCGGAGGATGCCCTTGTCTGGCCGCTGCCGAAACTTTTCCCTCTCGATGAGAATGCCCCGCTCTCGAGCCCCCGTCGCATGCGGCTCGAAACTGCGGATGGCGGGGCCACCTGGTTCGACTGCCACAGTTTCGCGCTCGACAGCGGCGCGTTGCATTTCGCGCTGCCCGCCGATGCCACGGTGCGCGCCGAAAAGGCCCTGCGCGATTTCGTGCAGACCCTGACGAAGACCTTCGCCGATCTGCCGATCGGGCTCGCGATCTTCGACCGGCAACGTCAGCTGCAGCTCTTCAACCCGGCGCTGATCGACCTCACGCAACTTGGCCCCGAGTTCCTGTCCGCGCGCCCCACGCTCTATGCCTTCCTCGACCGGCTGCGCGAGGCGCGGATGATGCCGGAACCGAAGGACTATCGCAGCTGGCGGTTGCAGATGACCGAGCTCGAGCAGGCGGCAGCGGCGGGCTTCCATGCCGAGACCTGGACCCTGCCGAGCGGCCAGACCTATCGCGTCACCGGCCGGCCGCATCCCGATGGCGCCATCGCCTTCCTGTTCGAGGATATTTCTTCGGAAATCTCCCTCACCCGTCGCTTCCGCGCCGAACTCGAACAGGGGCAGGAGGTGCTCGACCTGATGACGGAGGCGGTGGCGATCTTCCAGCCCTCGGGTGAGCTGACCGCCTCGAATGCAGCCTATGATACGCTTTGGGGGGTCGAACCCGGTAATACGCTCGGTCGGGTGACCCTGCTCGATGCGGTGCGGCTCTGGCAGGACCATTGCGCGGAAAGCGAGCTCTGGGTGCAGGCGCGCGGCTTCAGCACGCGGATCGGCCAGCGCGCCGAGATCACCGGCACGGTGCAGCGGCTGAGCGATGGCAAGGCGATCGACTGCCGCTTCGTGCCGATGAACGGCGGCGCGATGATGGCGAGTTTCCTGCCCCGCGAAACGGCGCCCGAACCGCAGCTCAGCACCCCGCGGCGCCCGGTGCTGCGCGGCGAGCTCCTGGCGCGCTGATACGGCTTGCGGCACCCGCCGGGGACGGTAGAGTGCGCGCATGCCGTCCGACACACCCCTTTTCACGCGCGCGCTTCCCGATGCGGATGCCACCGCCGCCTTCGCGATCGCCCTCGGAGCGCTGCTGCGCGCCGGGGACGTGTTGCTGCTCGAAGGGCCGATCGGCGCCGGCAAGACGCATTTCGCCCGCGCCCTGATCCAGGATCGCCTGTCGCGGCTGGGCCGGAACGAGGACGTCCCCTCTCCGACCTTCACCCTCGTTCAGGTCTATGATGCGGAACCGGAGATCTGGCACGCCGATCTCTACCGTCTCGGCCACCCCGACGAGGCGATCGAACTCGGCCTGGAAGAGGCCTTCGACGCCGCGATCTGCCTGATCGAATGGCCCGAACGCCTTGGCCCGCTTACGCCACCGGATGCCCTGCGCCTCAGCTTCACGCAAACCGAAGGCGGTGCCGCGCGCCGGGTCAGCGCCTTTGGCCCCGCCACCTGGGCCGCACGCCTCGCCGCGCTGGAGAGCGCCACCAATGACTGACGAGATTGCAGCCTTCCTTGCGGCCGCGGGCTGGAGCGAAGCGCAACGCGCCCCGCTCGCCGGCGACGCCTCCGCCCGCCGCTACGAACGGTTGCGCCGAGGCCGCGAAACCGCGGTGCTGATGGTCGCCCCACCGGGCCCGGAGATCGCGCGTTTCGCGCAAATAGACCTCTGGCTCCGCCAAAACGGGTTCTCCGCGCCGCAAATCCTCGCGCAGGACGAGGCGAGCGGCCTCATGCTGCTCGAGGATCTCGGCGACGCACTCGTCGCGCGGCTCACCACCGCGGATCCCGCGCGCGAGGCGCCGCTTTACGCCGCAATCACCGCGTTTCTCCTCGATCTCCACCGCATCGCCCCGCCCGCCTTCCTTGCCCCGCTCGACGGCCCCGCGCTTGGCGATCTGGTGTCACTGACCGCCGCCTGGTATCCGGTACGCGATGCCGAAGCCGCGCGCGATCTGCCTGCGTTGATCAGCCAGGAATTCGCCCTGCGCGACACGCTTGACCCAGTTACCTGCCTTCGTGACTTCCACGCCGAAAATGTGCTCTGGCTGCCCGAGCGGCAGGGCGTGCAGCGCCTTGGCCTCCTTGACTTCCAGGACGCCGTCGCCGCGCATCCCGCCTATGATCTGGTTTCCGCATTGCAGGACGCCCGTCGCGATGTTTCACCCGCGCTCGAACAGCGGGAGATCGCGCGCTACGTCGCGGCCCGCGGTCTCGATCCGGTCGAATTCGAGGTGGTCTATGCGCTGCTCGGCGCCCAGCGCGCATTGCGCATTCTCGGCATCTTCAGCCGGCTCTGCCTCGGCCTCGGCAAACCCGGCTACCTCGCGCTGATGCCCCGGGTCTGGCGCAACCTTGAGCGCAATCTCGCGCAGCCCGCACTGACGGCGCTCGCCGATCTCGTGCAGGCCGCCTATGACCCGCCCGACGAAATGATGCTGCAAAGGATGAGGGACGCATGCGGAAGTCACCCGACGCCCTGATGCTCTTCGCCGCCGGCTTCGGCACGCGGATGCGGGAGCTCACGCGCGATCGCCCCAAGCCCCTGATCGAGGTCGCGGGAAAGCCGCTGATCGACCATGCGCTCGACATCGCGGCGGCGGCCGGTATCGCGCATGTCGTCGTGAACACCCATTACCTGGGGGCACAGATCGCCGCCCATCTTGCCGGGCGATCGATCACGATCTCCGACGAAAGCGGCGAAATCCTCGAAACCGGCGGCGGTCTGCGCAAGGCGCTTCCACTGCTCGGCCACGGGCCGGTGCTGACGCTGAACACCGACGCCGTCTGGACCGGGGCAAATGTGATCACGGAACTACTTGCCGCCTGGGATCCCGCGCGCATGTCGTCGCTTCTGGCGCTCATCCCCTGTGATCACGCGACCGGACACCCCGGGACGGGTGACTTTTCTTTCTCTGCGGAGGGCCGGATCACGCGGGGCGAAGGCTACGTCTACACCGGTGCCCAGATCCTGAATCCTGCCGGAATAGAGACGTTTTCCGAGCCGGCCTTCTCCCTCAACCTGCTTTGGAATCGGCAGATTTTGGAGGGTAGGGCCTTCGGGATGATCCATCATGGCGGTTGGTGCGATGTCGGTCGCCCCGAAAGCATCACCCTTGCCGAAGCGATGCTGGGCAGCGCCGATGGCTGAGGCGCATGTCTTTGCCCTACCCCCTGGCGTCGATTTCCCGCGCGAACTCGTCGTCGGACTGATCACGCGGATGCAAGGTGAACCGCCAGAGGCGATGGCCCGGGTGCGGCTCTACCTCAACTCCGGCCGGATGCAGCGCCGCGTGCGCGAAGAATTCGACCGCCACGGCGCCCGCTTCCTGCCGCGCCTTGCGCTGGTGAGCGATCTCGCGCGGCAGCCGCTCTCCGGCCTCGCCCCCGCGGTGCCGCCGCTGCGCCGACGCCTCGAGCTTGCCCGGCTGACGGCCGAACTGATGCGCAGCCTGCCAAGTTTCGAGGCCGGCGCAGGGGCCTTCGGCCTTGCTCGGAGCCTCGGACAATTGATGGCCGAGATGCAGACCGAAGGCGTCACTCCGGATACCCTCGAACGGCTCGACGTCGCGGAAAACCATGCCGAACACTGGCGCCGCAGTCTCGATTTCATTCGAATCGTCGCCCGCTATTTCGAAGCTGATGCCCACCCCGACGCAGAGGCGCGACAGCGCCTGGCGATCGAGAACCTGGCCGCGGAATGGCAGCACAGCCCCACAACCGAGCGCATCATCGTCGCCGGCTCCACGGGGTCACGGGGCGCCACCGCGCTTTTCATGCAGGCGGTCGCGACCCTTCCGAATGGCATGATCGTGCTCCCCGGGGTCGATTTCTCGATGCCGGATCACGCCTGGAACAGTCTCTATTCCAGCCAAATCCCGCTGGAGGACCACCCGCAATATCGCTTTCTCCATCTGCTCCGGGCACTCTCGCTCACCCCGGGAGACCTGAAGCGCTGGACCGAGACGCCGCCCCATTCGGCGGGGCGCAACGCGCTGATCTCCCTGGCGCTGCGCCCTGCCCCGGTAACGGATCAATGGATGCAGGAAGGGCAGCAGCTTGGCGATCTGGGGCCGGCCTGCGCCGACGTCTCGCTGATCGAGGCGAGTGATCCGAGACAGGAAGCCACCGCCCTCGCGCTCGCCTTGCGCGAGGCGGCGGAGACCGGGCAATCGGCCGCGCTGATCACCCCCGATCGACTTCTGGCGCGCCGCGTTGCCGCGATGCTCGATCGTTGGGGGATCATTCCGGACGACAGCGCCGGCGAACCCTTGCAACAGACCGCGCCGGGGCGCTTCCTGCGGCACATCGCGCGGCTGCAGGGGCGACGGCTGACGATCGAAGCGCTTCTCGTCCTGCTCAAGCATCCGCTTACCGCGACCGGATCGACCCTGCGCGGCCATCATCTCCGGTTCACGCGCGAACTCGAACTGCATCTGCGCCGTCAAGGCCCGGCCTTCCCCGATGCGGCGACGCTGTCCGCCTGGACGGAGGGGAAAGACCCCGAGCAGACGCTTTGGGCGAGCTGGCTTGGCGCATTCATCATGCGGTTCGAGCCCTCGGGCGATCGCTCCATTTCCGCCTGGTTAGAGACGCATCTGTCACTTGCGGAGACGCTTGCGGCCGGCCCGGCCGGCGCCGTGGAGGCGAGTGAACTCTGGTTGCAGGAGCCCGGCCGCGCCTGTGCCCGGATCATGGCGGATCTGCAAATGGAGGCCGAGCACGGCGGCCTCGTTTCTGCCTCGGATTACACCGACCTGATCGACGGGATGCTGGGCGAGGAACAGGTGCGCGCTACGGCAGCCGCGCATCCCGGGATCGCGATCCTCGGCACGCTGGAAGCGCGCGTTCATGGCCATGATCTCGTGATTCTCGGCGGCTTGAACGAGGGAATCTGGCCCGCGGCACCGGCACCGGACCCCTGGCTCAGTCGCAAGATGCGGCTCGATTCCGGCCTTTTGCTGCCCGAGCGGCAGATCGGTCTTTCCGCGCATGACTTTCAGCAGGCGATCGCCGCGCGGCAGGTGATCCTGAGCCGGGCCCGACGCGACAGTGACGCCGAAACCGTGCCCTCGCGCTGGCTCAACCGGTTTACGAACCTGCTCGGCGGGCTCGCCAAAGGACATGGCCCGGAAGCCCTGGAGGCGATGCGTGCCCGGGGCAGTCGTTATCTGCGGATGGCGATGGCGGTCGATCGGCCGGACACCCTCCTCCCGGCGCAGCCGCGTCCCGCGCCGCGCCCTCCCGTCGAGGTGCGACCACGCGAACTTCCCGTGACCGCGATCAAGACGTTGATCCGCGATCCCTACGCGATCTACGCGCGGCGCATTCTGCGGCTGCGCCCGCTCGATCCGCTGCGCCCCGAACCGGATGCGCGGCTGCGCGGCCAGGTACTACACGAGATCGTCGAGCTTTTCGTGCGGCAATGGCACGAGGAAGAGCCTGAGGCCGCGGTGGCACGCCTGATGGCTCTGGCGCAGGAGGTGCTCGAAACGCGCATCCCCTGGCCCAGCGCCCAGCGGCTCTGGCTTGCCCGGATCGGCCGGATCGCGATGCGCCTCGTCGAGGACGAAGCCGCGAGACGCGCCCGGGGCAGGCCAGCACTGATCGAGAAATCAGGCTCTGTTTCGCTGGAAAACATGGATTTCACGCTGAATGCAAAGCCCGATCGGATCGACATTCTGCAAGATGGCACCGCCCATCTTTTCGACTACAAATCCGGCAAACCGCCAAGCGATGCCGAGGTGCTTCATTTCGACAAGCAGCTTCTGCTCGAGGCGGCGATGATCCTGCGCGGCGCTTTCGCCGACATCGGCCCGCGCGAGGTCTCGGCGATGACCTATCTGCGCCTTGGCGGGGCCGGTGAGACGCGCGACCTCGGCTTCGGGGCCGAGGAAATTCGTGAAACCTGGGACAAGCTCGGGCGACTGATCGCCCGCTATGGCAACCGGGCGCAGGGCTATGCGGCGCGGCGCGCGCTGCAACACTCGCTCGAGCAGAGCGACTACGATCACCTGTCGCGCTTCGGGGAGTGGGAGCTGAGCGACCGGGCCAAGGGGGAGGATGTCGGATGACGCGCCGCGACCCGGCCACGGAAAACCAGGTGCGGGCGGCGGCACCGGAGGAATCGACCTGGCTTTCCGCGAATGCCGGGTCGGGCAAGACCAAGGTGCTCACCGATCGCGTCGCGCGGCTGTTGCTTGGTGGAACCGAACCGCAACGCGTGCTGTGCCTGACCTATACCAAGGCCGCGGCAGCCGAGATGCAGAACCGGCTGCTCAAGCGGCTCGGGGCCTGGGCGATGATGGAGGATGCGCCGCTGCGCGCCGAGCTGCGTGCTCTCGGCGAAGAGGGCGCCTTCGACGCCGAACATCTCGCCCGCGCGCGACGGCTTTTTGCACAGGCGATCGAGGCCCCCGGAGGGCTCAAGATCCAGACGATTCACTCGTTCTGCGGCGCCCTGCTGCGCCGCTTCCCGCTCGAGGCCGGCGTGCCGCATGGCTTTGCCGAACTGGACGACCGCTCCGCCGCACTGTTGCGCGAGGAGGTTCTCGAAACGATCGCGAGCGGCGCGGAACAGCCCGCTTTCGACGCCCTGGCACGTCATTTTTCCGGCGAGGATTTCTCGCGCCTGATTGCCGAAATCAGCAGACATAGAGACGCATTTTTATCCGTGATCACCGTCGAAGATCTGCATCGCGCGATCGGGCTTCCTGCCGATCTGACCTTGCGGGATCTCCCCGGCCGTGTCCTCGACAGCGAGGCCTGGGCGCTGATCGACCAGGCCTGTCCGATCCTGGCCCAGCAAAGCCCGACGATGAAGACGATGGCCCAGGTTTTGCGAAACCTCGATCGGCGCACGCCGGGTGAGGCAGATCTCCGCGCGCTTTACGATCTCTTCCTCTACCGCAAGGACGGCGCCCCTTTGGCCAGCGCCAAGGCCAGTTCTCTGACGAAGGGTGCGGTCGCGGCCCTCGGCGAGGAGCTGACCGAGGCTCTGCGCGGTTTCGCCGAACGCGTGGCCGAGGCGCGCGGCGCGGAATTCGCGCTCTCGACCATCGAGCGCACTCTGGCTTTGCACGCCTTTGCCCGCGCCTTCCTGCCGCTTTTCGCCCAGCGCAAGGCCGAGCGCGGCTGGCTCGATTTCGACGACCTGATCACGCGCGCCGGCGCCCTGCTGTCGGATCCTTCCGTTGCGCAATGGGTGCTGTTCCGGCTCGACGGCGGGATCGACCATATTCTCGTCGACGAAGCGCAGGACACGTCGCCCGAACAATGGCACGTGATTGAACGTCTCGCCGACGAGTTCACCGCCGGCGACGGGGCGCGCGAAACCCGGCGCACGATCTTCATCGTCGGGGATCGCAAGCAGTCTATCTACTCCTTCCAGGGCGCTGATCTGAGCCGTTTCGAGGCGATGCAGAGACTGTTTTCCGAGAAATTCGCCGCGATCTCCCGCCCCCTTCAAAACACCGCGCTCCTGCATTCCTTCCGCTCCTCCTATGCGATCCTGCGGCTTGTGGACCTGACCTTTTCCGGCGCGCAGGCGACCGGGCTCGGCGGCGCGCCCGAGCATCTCGCCTTTCACGAAACGATGCCCGGGCGCGTCGATCTCTGGCCTGTCGTGCCTCCGCCTGCGAAACCGGCGGAGGACGACTGGGAAAATCCCGTCGACCTTCCCGGGGAAGATGACGCGAATGTGGTGCTCGCGCGGGGGATCGCGCAGGAGATCCGTGCGATGATCGACGCCGGCACCGCCTTGCCCACGGCGCAGGGGCCGCGGCCGGTTCACGAGGGCGATTTCCTCATTCTGGTGCGCCGACGCGGAACGCTCTTCGTCGAGATCATCCGCGCCTGCAAGGCGGCGGGGCTCGCGGTCGCTGGAGCGGACCGCCTCAAGCTCGGGGCGGAGCTCGCGGTTCGCGATATCGTCTCTGTTCTTGCCTTTTTGGCCACTCCGGAAGACGATCTGTCGCTTGCCGAGGCGCTGCGATCACCGCTTTTCGGATGGAGCGAAGACGCGCTCTATCGCCTCGCGCAGCCGCGGCGCGGCTATCTCTGGCAGGCCCTGCGCAGCGATGAAACCACCGATGCCGCGACACGCGAAATCCTTCGCGATCTGCTCGACCAGGCTGACTTCCTGCGGCCCTATGACCTGATCGAACGGTTGCTCGGTCGCCATGGCGGGCGAGAGAGACTGCTCGCACGGCTTGGCCCCGAGGCCGAGGACGGGATCGACGAGCTGGTGACCCAGGCGATCGCCTATGAACAAGGCGAAGTGCCAAGCCTGACCGGTTTCCTCAACTGGCTTGGCGCCGATGACGTCGAAGTGAAACGGCAGCTCGAAGGGGGCGGCCGGTCGATCCGTCTGATGACGGTACACGGTGCCAAGGGGCTCGAGGCCCCGATCGTGATCCTGCCCGACACGACCAAGCCGCGGAACACGCAAAGCAACAGTATCCTGCGCGGAGAAAACCACAGCGCGTTCTGGAAAGGACCAAGCGCAAGCCTGCCCCCGGCGCTGCGGGACGCTGCCGACGAAGAGCTGCACCAGATCGAGGAGGAACGCCGGCGACTGCTTTACGTTGCGTTGACCCGGGCCGAGAAATGGCTGATCGTCGCCGCCGCCGGCGAGGTGAAAGCCGATGACGGGAGCTGGTACGCGACGATCGAGCAGGGCATGGAACAGGCTGGAACAGAGACTGTTTCCGCGCTTTCCGACGAAATTTCCGCTCTCGGTCCGGTGCGCCGGTTCAGCCACGGCGACTGGCCTGAACCCGTCTCCGCGCAGGCCGTGGAAACCGCGCCGCGCGTCACGTTGCCGGACTGGGCATTCCGACGCGCGGCCGCGCCCTCACGGGCCACGGCGGCGCTTTCGCCCTCGGATCTCGGGGGGGCCAAGGCCCTGCCCGGCGAAAGCGATGCCTTGGACGAAGAGGCCGCAAAACGCCGGGGGCGGCAGCTCCACCTGCTGCTCGAACATCTCCCGCAATGGCCGGCCGAGACCTGGCCGGATCTGGCCTCGGATCTGCTTTCTTCCGGGGATGACAGGGCAGATTCCGCCGAAACAGAGACGATACTGGCCGACGCGACGCGGGTGCTTCGGAGCGTCGACGCGGCCGGGTTCCTCGGCCCCGACAGCCTTGCCGAGGTCGAGATCACCGCGGAACTGAGTGAGCTCGACGGTCAGCGCATCCACGGCGTGATCGACCGTCTTCAGGTGACCGGAAACACCGTGCGCGTGCTCGACTACAAATCCAATACCGTGGTCCCGGCACATGCCCGCGCGGTTCCGCTTGGCCTGCAGCGGCAGATGGCGGCCTATCGCGCCGCCCTACGCCAGATCTATCCCGGGCGCAGTGTCGAATGCGCGCTGCTCTGGACCGTGACGGGTGAGATCATGCCGCTCTCCTCCGCACAGCTTGATGCGGCATTGCGTTCCGCCCCCGCATCTTGACGGCCCGGGAGGGGCGCCCTACCTTCCCGCCAACCAAAGCTTCAGGAGATCCCCATGGGCACCGCTACCGTTGCAGTCACCGACGCGACCTTCGATGAGGAAGTTCGCAAGTCCGATATCCCCGTCGTCGTCGACTTCTGGGCCGAGTGGTGCGGCCCCTGCCGCATGATCGGCCCGTCGCTCGAAGAGATCGCGGCCGAGATGAAGGGCAAGGTCAAGGTCGTGAAGGTCAACGTCGACGAGAACCCCGACAGCCCCGCCGTTCTGGGCGTGCGCGGCATCCCGGCGCTGTTCCTCTTCAAGGATGGCCAGGTCGTGTCGAACAAGGTCGGTGCCGCGCCGAAAGCCGCGCTGCAGGCCTGGATCGACTCGGCGATCTGAAGGTTGCGACATGACGAAAGGGGCGCCTTCGGGCGCCTTTTTCATATCGGCCAGCCGTGGCGGCGCAAGGCGGCAAGGATCTGCGCCTCGCACTCAGGGCGCCCGGCGTTGATCGCCCTCTCCTTGAGAAACCAATAAAGATAGCGCGCGAAATCGGGGCGCGGCCGGGGTGCGAAGGCCGCCGCGATCCCGTCTCGCGGCACGCTCGCCGCGATGTGATGGAAGTCGACCTCGGCAAAGAGGATCGCCGGTTTCTCCAGGAAAAACCCCTCGAAAGCCATCGAGCTGTTTTCGGTGACGACGAGGCTGCATCGCTGCAAGGCCGCCATCGAGCCCCCGCGCTGAACGGTGAGCCGCGGATGGCCTGCGGCAAGGCGATCGAGTGCGGCCAGTTCCTCCGCGGAATAGCTTTCGTTCGGATGCAGCGTCGCCAGAACGGGCAGGTCGATCCGCGCGAGAACCTCCTCGATCATCGCGAGCGGGCTCATCGCCTGAAAACTGCGCCGCTCGGTGAGACGCCCCTGCAGGGGGACAAAAACGAACCTCTCGTCGGAGGACAAAATTCCGCTGGAATAGAGGCTTTTTCGCCAGTTTTTCGCGAACTTTGTCGCCGCTTCGACGTCAACCTCCTCCGGGTAAAACGGTGCCTGCGCCACCGGCCATTCCCAGCGCTTCGCCGAGGCCTCGATGTTCCAGAACGCCCCCACGTAACAGTGCCGACAGGTCAGCGCCCGCGCATGCGTCGGCTCTTCCATCCGGTAGAGCGCATAGCCCTCCCGCCCCGGCGCGGCGAGGCGGCTGGCAAGCGTGCTTTCCTCGATCGTCACGCGCCATCCCTGCCCTTCGACCGCCGCCTTCAGACGACGAAAGAAATTGTGGGTGCCCGCGCGGGCACGCGGCAGCGCCTCCCCCTCGAGATAGATGCGAAGATGCTCCGGGCGGGTCATGGCGGCAGGCTATGCGCCGCCGCCCGGCGCGGCAAGGCTTGCACCGCGGCCCCCGCCCGCACATATCTGCGCAAACGGAGGTGAAGATGGCGGAAGACAAATTTCCCGGCTGGCACGGCACGACGATCATCGGCGTGCGCAAGGGCGGGCGCGTCGTCGTCGCCGGCGACGGGCAGGTCAGCCTTGGCCAGACGGTGATCAAAGGCACGGCGAAGAAGGTGCGGCGCCTCTCGCCCGGAGGGCGCGAGGTGATCGCCGGTTTCGCCGGTTCGACCGCCGATGCCTTCACCCTGCTCGAACGGCTCGAAAAGAAACTCGAGGCGGCGCCCGGGCAGTTGGCGCGCGCCTGCGTCGAGCTCGCGAAAGACTGGCGGATGGACAAGTATCTGCGCAATCTCGAGGCGATGCTGATCGTGACCGACGGCGCCGATCTTTACGTCATCACCGGCGCGGGCGACGTGCTCGAACCCGAACATGACATCGCCGCGATCGGCTCGGGCGGCAATTACGCCCTCGCCGCGGCGCGGGCGCTGATCGACGGCGATCTCGACGCCGAGACGATCGCCCGCAAGGCGATGGCGATCGCAGCCGAGATCTGTGTCTATACCAACGGAAACCTGACGGTGGAGAGCCTTTCGAAATGACCGACCTGACGCCGCGCGAGATCGTCTCGGAACTCGATCGCTTCATCATCGGACAGGCGGACGCCAAGCGCGCCGTCGCCGTCGCCCTGCGCAACCGCTGGCGCCGTCAGCGCCTCGACGCCGATCTGCGCGAGGAGGTCTATCCGAAGAACATCCTGATGATTGGACCCACCGGGGTCGGCAAGACGGAAATCTCCCGCCGCCTCGCCCGCCTTGCGAAGGCGCCCTTCCTCAAGGTCGAGGCGACGAAATTCACCGAAGTCGGCTATGTCGGCCGCGATGTCGAACAGATCATCCGCGATCTGACCGATGTCGCCGTGACCGAGACGCGCGAGCGCATGCGCGAGGAGGTGAAAGCCCGCGCGCACAAGGCCGCCGAGGATCGCGTGATCGAGGTGCTCGCCGGTCATGACGCGCGCGAAGGCACGCGCGAGATGTTCCGGGCCAAGCTGCGCAGCGGCGAGCTCGACGGCAAGGTGATCGAGATCGAGGTCGCCGATGCCGCCCCCGCCACGCCGATGATGGGCATGGGCGGCCCGGGGATGGAAATGCAGGTCCAGGGCCTGCAAGATCTGTTCAAGGCCTTCGGCGGTGCCCGCCGCAGCCGGCGCAAGATGACCGTGGCCGAAAGCTACGAGGTGCTGATCGCCGAGGAGGCGGACAAGCTGCTCGACGACGAGACGGTGAAGACCGCGGCGCTCGAGACGGTGCAGCAATCGGGCATCGTCTTCATCGACGAGATCGACAAGGTCGCCGCCCGCGCCGAGACGCGCGGCGCCGACGTCAGCCGCGAGGGGGTGCAGCGCGACCTGCTGCCGCTGATCGAGGGCACCACCGTCTCCACCAAATACGGGCCGGTGAAGACCGACCACATCCTCTTCATCGCCTCGGGCGCCTTCCACATCGCGAAACCCTCGGATCTGCTGCCGGAATTGCAGGGCCGCCTGCCGATCCGGGTCGAGTTGCAGGCGCTGACCGAGGGCGACTTCACCCGCATCCTGACCGAGACCGACAACGCCCTGACGCGGCAATATACCGCCCTGATGGCGACCGAAGAGGTCACCGTCGGCTTCACCGAGGACGGCATCGCCGCGCTGGCGCGCATCGCGGCCGAGGTGAACAGCTCGGTGGAAAATATCGGGGCGAGAAGGCTCTATACCGTCATGGAACGGGTCTTCGAGGAGCTGTCCTTCTCCGCCCCCGACCGGGGCGGCGAGAGTGTCACGATCGATGCCGGCTTCGTCGAAGCGCATCTCGGCGCCCTCGCACAATCGAGCGATCTGAGCCGCTACGTTCTCTGAACGCGACTGGCGCACAAAGGGGGGCTCCTGCTATCTTCGGCACAAAGGAGCCCCCATGCGTCTGGTCCTCTTCGTCACGCTGATCGCCCTCGTCTCCTGCGCGCCGCGCGGGGAGCTTGCCTTCGCGCCGCAGCCCGAGGTGCCGGCGCGCACGATCTATGTCGGCTCGACCCGGGGGATGGACCCGAAGACCGACGCCGATTTCGGCTATGAGCGGCGCGAGAGCCTCGAGCTCGCGCGTTTCGACGTCACCGTGCCGCCTGATCGCTCGCCAGGCAAGCTCAGCTACCCGACGGGAAGGAACCGCCCCGATCCGCAAAAGGATTTCCTCGTCGCGGATGAAAAGCTCTACGCGCAGGACACGGCCTTCCGCGCCGATCTGCGCCAGCAACTCGCCCAAAGCGGCGGCGAGGCGATCGTCTTCGTCCATGGCTTCAACACGAATTTCGCCGAGGGCCTTTATCGGCTGGCGCAGCTCGGCACCGATTTCGACGTTCCCGGCACGCTCGTCTATTACGCCTGGCCTTCGCGCGGAAACGTGCTCGCCTATGCCTATGACCGCGATTCCGCGCTTTTCGCCCGCGACGGGTTGCAGGATCTGCTGCGCGAGCTGCGCCTTGCCGGGGCGCGCAAGATCCTCCTCGTCGCCCATTCGATGGGCTCGGCGCTGAGCATGGAAACCCTGCGCCAGATCGCGATTTCCGCCGATTCAGAGACGCTTTCGCGAATTTCCGGCGTCGTTCTGATCTCGCCCGACATCGACGTCGACGTGTTCCGCGCACAGGCGAAACGCATCGGAACGCTGCCGCAGCCCTTCGTCATCTTCACCTCGCAACGGGACAAGGCGCTGCGCCTCGCCTCGCGCATCAGCGGTGACGAGGCGCGCCTCGGCAATCTGAAGGACATCGCACGCGTCGCCGACCTCAAGGTGACGATGATCGACACCGGCGCCTTCAGCGTGCGGGATGGGCATTTCAACATCGGCAATTCGCCCTCGCTGATCAAGATGCTCGGCAGCACCGGCCGCATCGCCAAGGTGCTGGAGGGCGATCAGAGCGGGCGCACCGGCCTGGCCTCCGGCGTGATCCTGACGGTGCAGAACGCGACGCAGATCATCCTCTCGCCGGTCGAGGCACTCGGCGGTTAGCGCGTACGCCGCAGGTAGACGTAATAGGCGCCCGAGCCGCCATGTTTGAGATGCGCCTCGCTCACCTGCATCACCACGGCCCCCAGCGGCGGCAGCCGCAGCCAATGCGGCACCTGATGGCGCAAGACGCCCTGCCGCTGCGGGATCGGCCCCTCGTCGAGACCGCGCTTGCCCTTGCCCGTGATCACAAGCACGAGGCGACAACCGCGATCCTGCGCGCTCAGCACGAAATGGATCAGCTCGGGATGCGCCTGCGCCAGCGTCATGCCATGCAGGTCGATCTTCGCCTCCGGCTCGATCTTGCCGCGCGTCATCTCGCGATGCTTCTTGCGATCCATCGCCACCGGTTGCCGCGCGAGATGCTCCGCGATCGAGGGGGCGAGATCGTGGCGGAAGGAAAGATCCGTGCGGTTCTCGCCGATGCGGAAATCGCGCAGATCGAAGCGCGGCTTCTTCGGCGCGCTCAGCGCCGGCAGACTGTCCGATTCAGGCTCTGTTTCGGCCTTTTTCGGCTTGTGCATCGCCTCCGCCGAGGCGGCGACACGCGACCAGAGCTCGCGCTCCTCGGGGGTGAGCTTGCGCTTCCGGCTCATCCGCGCCTCCGCAACAGCACCATCGCACCGCGCGCGTTGATCGCCCCCGCGATCCGGCCTGCCTCAGCGCCCGATCCGATGAAAAGGTCGCCGCGCCCCGCCCCCTTGATCGCGGACCCGATGTCCTGCGCCACCATCAACCGCGCGCCAAAACCGGGGCAGTCGACCCAGACCGGGCTGCCAAGCGGGATCACCTCCGGATCGACGGCGAGCGAGCGCCCCGGCACCACCGGCCGCCCCATCGCGCCCAGCGGGCCGGAGCCCTCGGGCAGATCGAGCACGCGGAAGAAGACGAAAGACGGGTTGTGGTCGAGCAGCGCATCGACCTCCCCCGGGTTTTCACGGCACCAGCGGCGGATGCGGTCCGGCGTCATTTCCGCCGGAACAGAGACGTTTCGACGGATCAGCTCCGCCCCGATCGAGCGATAGGGATGACCGTTCTTGCCGGCAAAACCAAGGCGCATGGCACGCCCGTCGGGCAGGCGCAACCGCACCGATCCCTGCACCTGCGCCAGAAACGCCTCGATCGCGCTTTCGACCCAGGCGATCTCCTGACCGCGGAGCAGATCGCCGGCGCGGATCGCAGTGCGGCTGTGCCAGATCTCCCCCGGGGCAAACCCCGGCGGGGGCCCGTAAAGCGCATGGCAAAACCGGTCATCAGGGGTGAGCGAGGCCGCCAGTTCCGGCTCGTAATAGGCAGTGAAATGGGCCGCCCCGGGGGGAACGATCTCGACCGGATCGAAGCGTTCCTCGAAAAACGCCCGGGCCTCTTGCGGCCCGGGCAGATCGGTCATCCCGTAAAGATCGGCAGTCACGGCAAAGGCGGCAAGAGCCGCGGCGTGGTCGTCTTCGGCCCAGCCGGCAATCTCGCGCGCTGAGCGCGGCGACATGGCTCAGCCGCCCGTCGCCACAAGCTGCCAGTTCGGATCGTCGCTGCCCATCACCCGCGAGAAGGTCCAGACATCGCGCTGCTTGCGCGGATTGCGCGCATCGCCCTCGACCACGGTGCCACTCGCATCGCGCGCGACCGAAATCACCTCGCTCGCAAAGCGCACGGTGATCTCCGCCTCGCGGCTCTGGGCGTCGAAGCTCGCCTCCGAGAGGACCAGCTCGCGCAGGCCCATGAACTCGGCCTGCACTTCGAGGCCGCGCGACTTGCGATCCTGCACCGCGGCGTCGAAGGCCTCGTAGACCGGCTGCGCAAGGAAGGGTTTGACCTTTTCGAGATCGCCGGTCTCGAAGGCCATCAGGATCATCTCATAGGCCGAGCGCGCGCCCTGCAGGAAGGTCGCGACGACGAAATCGGGCTCGACGCGCTTCATCTTCGCCAGGGCGACGGCGGCGTCGGAGCCCTCCGGCACCTGGTCGATGATGTCGCGATCGGGGCCGCCCTCGATCACGTCGAAGCTGCGCCGCGCCACGGTTTCGGGGCGCTCGACCGGCTGCAGCGGCTCCTCGTAGCCGTCGCGCGTGCCCAGAACGTTCTTCAGGCGCAGGATCAGGAAAATCGCGATCCCCGCGAGAACGATCAGCTGGATGACGGCATTCGACATGGGTTTTCCTGACGGCGAGGTTGGTTCTTGACTGATGCCAACTTATGTAGGCGATGGGCGCGTTCAAGTCCACCGGCGCCCCCACCCGCAATCCCGAGGAAAACGACATGTGGATCCTGCTCGCCTTCATCGCCGTGCCGCTGATCGAGATCGGCCTCTTCATCCAGGTCGGCGGGGTGATCGGCCTCTGGCCGACGCTGGCGATCGTGCTTGCCACTGCGGTGCTCGGCACCAGCCTCGTGCGCACCCAGGGCGCGCGGGCGATGGAGGATCTGCGCGCCTCCCTCGCCGGGCTCGGCGATCCGACGAAGCCGCTCGCCCATGGCGCGATGATCCTCTTTGCCGGGGCGCTGCTGCTCACCCCCGGCTTCTTCACCGATGCCTGCGGTCTGCTTTTGCTGATCCCGCCAGTGCGCGAGGCGGCAATGCGCGCCCTTGCCAAGCGCGTCCGCGTGCAGGGCTTCACCGTCGGCCCGGGCCCTGCCCCACGCGGCCCCACCGACCCCGGGGTGATCGACGGCGAGTTCCTCGAGATCGACCCCGACAACGCCCCGCCGCGCGGCCCTTCGGGCTGGACCCGCCCCTGAGGGCGCCCGGACAGGGGCATTGAGACGCGCGGGCCGGGATGCTACACCCGCGCAAACGGAACCGGGAGAGTATGATGACCGAAACCCCCAACGGCGCCGCGCAGCCGCAGGTGCAGATGAACATCCTCGCGCAATTCGTGCGCGACATGTCCTTCGAGAACGCGGTCGCGCTCAAGGGGCTGCAAAGCAGCGACGTGCAGCCCGAGATGCAGGTGCAGGTTAGCCTCGACGCGCGCAAGCGTGCGGTGGAACACCAGTTCGAGGTGCTCACCAAGTTCAAGATCACCGCGACCAACAAGGTGAACAACACCCCGCTCTATCTGCTCGAACTCGACTACGGCGGGATCTTCCACATCGAGGGCATCCCCGAGGATCAGCTTCATCCCTTCCTGCTGATCGAATGCCCGCGCCAGCTCTTCCCCTATGTGCGGCGTATCGTCTCGGATGTGACGCGCGACGGTGGCTTCCCGCCCTTCTACATCGACCCGGTCGATTTCGTGGCGCTTTACCGCGCCGAGATCGCCCGCCGGGCCGAGGCGCAGAAACCCGCGGACACCCCGCTGGTCTGAGCGCCGCCAGGGCCGCGCCCGGTGCAATCGGGCGCGTCAACCTGCCTCAGGGACAAGGTGCCCCAATGACTTCGGACGCCGCCGCGCACATCTTGCGGCGGTGTTTGCGTTGGATCGGAACGGATGGATCAAAGGATACCCGCCTGGGTCGGCAATGAGCTGACCGCTGTGGACAAGATGGAGGTGCACCGTCTGGGGCTCCGCCACAAGGCGGTGTCGATCTTCGTTCTGGATGGCGAAAACGTGCTGATCCAGCGGCGCGCCGCGGGAAAATACCATTCCGCCGGGCTCTGGGCGAATACCTGCTGCACCCATCCGCGCTGGGAAGAGCGGCCCGAGGAATGCGCCGTGCGGCGGCTGCGCGAGGAGCTTGGCATCACCGGGCTTTACCCCGCCCATGCCGACCGGCTCGAATATCGCGCCGATGTCGGCGAGGGGCTGGTCGAGCATGAGGTCGTCGATATCTACCTCGCCTATGCGAAGCCCGGGATGACGATCGCCCCCGATCCGACCGAAGTGTCCGAGACGCGCTGGATCGGGCTCTATGATCTCACGGCCGAGGTGCGCCGCCATCCCGAGCGCTTCTCGAAATGGCTTGCGATCTATCTCTCCGGCCCACTCGAGCGGATCTTCGGCAACCTGCTGCGCGGATAAACTTTCGGCCTAGGCTGCGGCGGGAATTCCGCCGATTGTCGGCAAGAGGCGCGAAAAACCGCCTGCCGCCTCTGGCCTTCCTCCGCCCGAAACTGCATCCTGCGCACAAGATGTAGGGGGTGTTCGGCGGTGCAATTGCGATCTTTTCTATGTGGCGTCCTACTTGCGGCAGGATCGGCTCAGGGTGCCCAGGCGCTCGAGACGCAATTCCTGACGCCCGGCGCGGATGAGGCGCTGCGCAATCAGCTGACCGGTGCTTCGCTGGTGGAGGAGGCCGCCGCCGCGAAATCCCCCGAGGCGCAGGATCTTTTCGCCGCCGCACGCGCCGATTATGCCCGGCTGATCGGCGTGCTCTACGATCAGGGCTATTATTCCGGGGTGATCTCGATCCGCATCGACGGGCATGAGGCCGACAATATTTCCCCGATGGATGCCCCCGAAAACATCGGCACGATCGAGATTTCCGTCACCCCGGGCCCGCTCTTTCATTTTGCGCATGCCGCGATCGGCCCGCTTGCAAAGAACACCACCCTCCCCGAGGGGTTCCGCGACGGTCAGATCGCGCATTCGGGCATGATCGCCTCGGCGGCGGATGCCGGCGTCGAGGGCTGGCGCGCGGCCAGCCACGCCAAGGCGCGCGTCTCGGGCCAGAAGATTGTCGCCGATCATCGTGCCGATACGCTCTCCGCCGACATCACCCTCGACCCCGGCCCCAAGGTCACCTTCGGCGAGATGCACATCAGCGGCAATCAGCGGCTGCGCACCAAGCGCCTGGCCGAGATCGCCGGCTTCCCCACCGGCCAAAGCTTCTCCCCCGACAAGATGGAAGAGGTGCGCAGCCGCCTGCGCCGCACCGGCATCTTCGATTCCGCCGCCCTGACCGAGGCGGAAACCCTGCGCAACGGCAATATCCTCGACGCCGATCTGGCCGTGGTCGAGGCCAAGACGCGCCGCATCGGCTTTGGCGGCGAACTCTCGAGCACCGACGGCATGACGCTGAGCGGCTACTGGCTGCACCGCAACCTCCTCGGCGGCGGCGAGCATTTCCGCATCGACGCCGAGGCCTCGGGCATCGGCGGCTCGACCGGCGGCACCGATTACACGCTGGGCGCCCGGCTCGACCGGCCCGCGACCTTCACCCCCGACACCTCCGCCTATCTCGAGAGCGCGCTGAGCCAGCTCTACGAGGAGGATTACGACCAGAAGGCCTTCAGCATCGGCTTTGGCCTGAGCCATATCTTCAACCCGCGGCTGACCGGCGAGGCGGGCATCGCCTACGAATGGTCGCAGGTGACCGACGACACCGGGCGGCAGATCTTCCGCCAGATCGCGCTGCCGACCGATCTCACCTGGGACAATCGCGACAATGCCTCCGACGCGACGCGGGGCTATTACGGCAAGCTCGGGCTGACCCCCTTCCTCGGGCTTGCGGGCACCGGGTCGGGCGCGCAGATGACGGGCGATTTTCGCACCTATCGCAGCCTTGGCGCCGACGACCGCTTCGTGCTGGCCGGGCGCGCGCAGATCGGGGCCGTCTTCGGCTCGAAACTGCTCGAGACGCCGCGCGATTACCTGTTCTACTCGGGCGGCGGCGGCACCGTGCGCGGCCAGCCCTACCAGTCGCTCGGCGTCTCGGTCACCCGCGCCGGCGTCACCCATGACCTCGGCGGCACGCGCTTCCTCGGCTTCTCGGGCGAGTTCCGCGCCGGTATCACCAGCTCGATCGGCGTCGTCGCCTTCTACGACGCGGGCTATGTCTCCGCCGAGGATTTCAGCTCGGGCGAGTGGCAGTCGGGCGCCGGCCTCGGCCTGCGCTACAAGACCCCGATCGGGCCGATCCGGCTCGACATCGCGGCCCCGGTCAGCGGCAAAACCGGCGACGGGGCACAGATCTATCTCGGTATCGGGCAGGCTTTCTGATGCGGCGTCTTGCAATTCTTCTCCTCGCCCTCTGGCCCAGCCTCGCCCCGGCGCAGGACAGCACGGACACCGCGCAGACGGCGCGCGACCGCTCCTATCTGACCGGTCTGATCGAGGACAATCTCTCCGGTGCCGGGCGTTCGGTGGTGCTCGACGGCTTCGCCGGCGCGCTCTCCTCGCGAGCGACCTTCGACCAGCTCACCATCGCCGACGAGAACGGCGTCTGGATCACCATCCGCAAGGGCGCCCTCGCCTGGAGCCGCAGCGCCATCCTCGCCGGCAAGATCGAGATCCAGGAACTTTCCGCCGAGGAGATCGACCTCGCGCGCCTGCCCGGCAGCAGCGCCGACGGCACCCCCGCGCCCGAGGCGACGCCCTTCGCCCTGCCAGACCTTCCGGTCTCCGTCGACATCGGCAAGCTGAAGGCCAACCGCCTCGCGATCGGCGCCCCGGTCTTCGGCCAGGCCGTCACCCTCAGCCTCGACGGCACGATGACGCTCGCCGATGGCGCCGGCAAAGCGCAGCTTGCGGTGAACCGCATCGACGGGCCGAAGGGGCAGGTGAGTTTCACCGGCCAGTATTCGAACCGCACCCGCGAGCTTGCGCTCGATCTCCTGCTCGACGAGGGCAAGGACGGCATCGCCGCCACGCTGATGGGCCTGCCCGGGCGCCCCGCGCTGACGCTTTCGGCCGCGGGCACCGGACCGATCGACGAATTCACCGCCGATGTCGCGCTGAGCACCGAGGGCCAGCCGCGGCTGACCGGTCAGGTCACGCTGAAGGGCAAGACCGAACAGAGCTTCGCCGCGAAGATGCAGGGCGACGTCACCCCGCTTCTGCCGCCGGAATACCACGCCTTCTTCGGCACGCAGGTCTCCTTCGCCGCCGAGGGCAGCCGCGCGAAGACCGGCGTGCTCAGCCTCACCCAGCTTACCCTCGACAGCGACGCGGTCGACCTCGCCGGGCAGATCGACCTGCTTCCCTCGGGCCTGCCCGCGCGCTTCGACCTCACCGCGAAACTTGGCCTCGCCTCGGGCGAAGAGGTGCTCCTGCCGCTTTCCGGCGCGAAGACCTGGCTCAGGAGCGGGGATCTCGCCCTCGCCTATGACAGCGCGCAATCGGATGGCTGGAAGCTCGACGGCACACTCGACGGGCTGCGCCGGGAGGACGCCGGGCTCGAAAACCTCACACTGAGCGGGTCGGGGCGCATCGGCGTCGCGGATGACAAGCCCACCGCGGGAGGTACCATCGCCCTCTCGGCAAGCGGCATCGCGATGTCGGATCCCGGCCTTGGCGCCGCGATCGGCCCCACGGTGCAGGGCCGGACCCTCTTCAGCTGGCAGGCGGACAAGCCGCTGCGCCTGTCGAACTTGGCGCTGACCGCGCGCGATTTCGACCTGCTCGCGCAGATCGGCATCGACGATCTCGCGGGCGGGATCGACATTTCCGGCAATGGCAAGGTGACCCATCGTGCGCTGGCCAGCCTTTCGCAGCTTGCCGGGCGGCCGCTGAGCGGCTCTGTCGCGGGCGATCTCTCGGGCAGCTACACGGTGCTCAGCGGCGCCTTCGACGCCAGCGCGGATCTCACCGGCCAGGACGTAACGATCGGTCAGGCGGAGGTCGACGCGCTGCTCGCCGGTTCCTCGCAGATCGCCCTTTCCGCGAAACGCGACGAAACCGGGCTTACCCTGCGGAACTTCAGCGCCAATGCGCAGAACCTCAGTGCCGAGGCCTCCGGCCTGATCGCGACGGGCAAGACCGACGTCACCGCCAAAGCGCGTTTCACCGATCTCGCCACGCTCGGCCGCGGCTATCGCGGGGCGCTTTCCGCCGACGCCCATCTGACCGATGACGCGACCGGCGCCTATCTGATCGACCTCACGGCGAAGGGGACGAATCTCGCGCTCAATCAACCGCAAATCGACCCTATCCTTGCCGGAAACGCAGATGTTGCCTTGAAAGGCGCGCTGCGTGACTCAGGCTTTGCGCTGAGCGCGCTCTCCGTCCAGACCCCGCAGCTGACCGCGAAAGCCACCGGCGACAGCAGCGACAAGCTCGACGTCGCGCTGCGGCTTGCCAATGCCGCGCTTCTGGCGCCCGGCTTCAACGGGCCGGTGACGGTGAAGGGCACGGTGGCGCAGGCCGCGCAGCGCTATGCGCTCGACCTGAGCGGCGAAGGCCCCGGCGGCACCAGCGCCAAACTCACCGGCACGCTGGCCGATGATTTCGCCACCGCCGATCTGAAGATCACCGGCCGCGCCGAGGCGGCGCTCGCCAATGCCTTCATCGCGCCGCGCTCTGTCACCGGGCCGCTCAGCTTCGACATCGCGGTGAAGGGCAAGCCCGGGCTCGAGGCGCTTTCGGGCAAGATCACCACCCGGGGCGCGCGTTTCGTCGCCCCCACCCTGAACCAGACGCTTGAGAACATCAGCCTCGACGCGACCCTCGCCGGCAGCCGGATGCAGATCGCGACCGAAGCGGCGATCAAGGGCGGCGGCACGCTGTCGGTCAACGGGCCGGTGACGCTCTCCGCCCCCTGTCCCGCCGATCTCAAGATCACCCTCAAGGACGCGCGCCAACGCGACCCCGAGCTTTACGATACGCGCATCAGCGGGCAGATCGCGCTCACCGGGCCGATGACCGGCGGCGGGCGCATCAGCGGCGCGCTCACCCTCGACAAGACCGAGCTGCGCGTGCCCTCCTCGGGCCTTGGCGGTGCCGCGGCGATCCCCGAGATCGACCACGTCGGCGAGAGTGCCGCCGAGCGCCAGACGCGGCAGCGCGCCGGGCTGATCGAGACGAAATCGGAGGAAAGCAGCTCCGGCTCCGCCGGCGCGCTCGGTCTCGACCTCACCGTCTCCGCCCCGCGCGAGATCTTCGTGCGCGGTCGCGGCCTCGATGCCGAGCTTGGCGGCACGCTGCGGCTGACCGGCACGACCGCGAATATCGTGCCGATTGGCCAGTTCAACCTGATCCGCGGCCGCCTCGACATCCTCGGCAAGCGCTTCACCCTGACCGACGGGCAGGTGGCGATGCAGGGCGCGCTGACGCCCTGGATCCTGTTCGAGGCGACCACGACGCAGGACGACACCGCGATCACCCTCGCGATCGAGGGGCAGGCCTCGGCGCCGGAGCTGAAGATCAGCTCCTCGCCCGAACTGCCCGAGGAGGAGGTGCTCGCGCATCTGCTCTTCAACAAGGGGCTGAGCAATCTTTCCGCGCTGCAGGCGGCGCAGCTGGCCTCCGCCGTGGCCTCGCTCGCCGGCAAGGGCGGCGACGGGATCGTGTCGAAACTGCGCAAGAGCTTCGGGCTCGACGATCTCGACGTCGGCACCGATGCGAGCGGAAACGCCACGGTGCGCGCCGGAAAATACCTGTCGGAGAACATCTATTCCGACGTGGCGGTGAACGGCGACGGCAGCACCGAGATCAACCTCAACCTCGACGTGACAAAAAGCCTGACCGCCCGCGGCTCGGTCGATTCGACCGGGTCGAGCAGCCTCGGCCTGTTCTTCGAAAAAGATTACTGAGCCGCCGTGCGCGCGATCCAGTCGCGAAAGGCGATCAGCGGGGGCGACAATGTGGCTCCCGCCGGCCAGACGAGGAAATAGCTCCCCACACCCGAAACCGCTTCGCCGGGCGTGGGGACGAGCCGCCCCTCGGCGATCTCCGGCCGGGCGAGGAACTCGGGCAGCAGCGCCACGCCCGCGCCATGGGCCGCCGCCTGCGTCATCGGCGCGAACTGGTCGAACATCACCCCCTGCCGATGGGGCGCCTCGATGCCGTGATGCGCACACCAGGCGCCCCAGGCATTGGGGCGCGATTCCAGCTGGAACAGAGACTGTTTCGCCACATCCTCAGCCGTCTCCATCCGGTGTTCGGCGGCATAGGCCGGCGAGCAGACGGCGATCACCCGCTCCTCGAAAAGCGGCAGATGCTCGGCCCCCGGCCAAGGCCGGATCCCGAAATGGATTGCCGCATCGAAGGTCTCGGTCGAGAAATCGAAAGGCCGCATCCTTGTGCCGAGATTGAGCGTCACCCCGGGGTTTTCGGCCAGAAACTCCCCCAGCCGCGGCGCCAGCCAGCGGGTGCCAAAAGTCGGCAGGATCGCGAGGTTCAGCACCCCGCTCCCCGGATTGGCGCGCAACCCGAGCGAGGCGCGCGCGATCAGCTCGAGCGCCTTGCGCACGTCGCGCGCATAGGCGAGCGCCGGCTCCGTCGGCTGCAACCGCCGCCCTTCGCGCTGAAACAGCGTCACGCCAAGCTGCCCCTCCAGATTCTGCACGAGACGACTCACCGCGCCCTGCGTCAGGTTGAGTTCGCGCGCCGCCGCCGAGGTCGAGCCCAGCCGGCAGACCGCCTCGAAGGCGGAGAGCAGCGAAACCGAGGGGATATAGCGGCGCGGCAGGCTCATATATGTGCTCCATGCATGAGTTCAGGCCAGAATAGCGGTAGATCGCCCGGAGATACAGGCGCATAAAGCATGAAACCAAGGAGGACTTTGATGGCCCTGAAAGCGAAGGACGCCCCCGATCTTGCCGGTTTCGACTGGGAAGACCCGTTCCGTCTCGACCTGCAACTGACCGAAGAGGAACGGATGCTGCGCGACGCGGCCCGGGCCTATGCGCAGGAAAAACTGCAACCCCGCGCGATCAAGGCCTTTGCCGAAGAGACGACCGATCCGGCGATCTTCCGCGAGATGGGCGAGATGGGCCTGCTTGGCGTGACGATCCCCGAGGAATACGGCGGCATCGGCGCGAGCTATGTCGCCTATGGCCTCGTGGCGCGCGAGATCGAGCGCGTCGATTCGGGCTATCGCTCGATGATGTCGGTGCAATCGAGCCTCGTGATGTATCCGATCTATGCCTACGGCTCGGAAGAACAGCGCATGAAATACCTGCCGAAGCTCGCCTCGGGCGAGTTCATCGGCTGCTTTGGCCTGACCGAGCCCGACGCCGGCTCCGATCCCGCCGGCATGAAGACCACCGCGAAGAAAACCGCGGGCGGCTATGTGCTCAACGGCGCCAAGATGTGGATCTCGAACAGCCCGATCGCCGATGTCTTCGTCGTCTGGGCGAAGTCGGAAGCGCATGGCGGCAAAATCCGCGGCTTCGTCCTCGAGAAGGGGATGAAGGGGCTTTCCGCGCCGAAGATCGGCGGCAAGCTGAGCCTGCGCGCCTCGATCACCGGCGAGATCGTGATGGACAATGTCGAGGTCGGCGAAGATGCGCTGCTGCCCGGCGTCGAGGGGCTGAAGGGGCCGTTCGGCTGCCTCAATCGGGCCCGCTACGGCATCGCCTGGGGCGTGATGGGCGCGGCCGAGTTCTGCCTGCATGCCGCGCGGCAATACGGGCTCGACCGCAAGCAGTTCCGCAAACCGCTGGCACAGACCCAGCTTTACCAGCTCAAGCTCGCCAATATGCTCACTGAGATCAGCCTCGGCCTGCAGGCCTGCCTGCGCACCGGCCGGCTGATGGACGAGGCCAATGCCGCGCCCGAGATGATCTCGATCATCAAGCGCAACAACTGCGGCAAGGCGCTCGACGCGGCGCGGATGGCGCGCGACATGCACGGCGGCAACGGGATTTCCGAGGAGTTCCAGGTGATCCGCCACATGGTCAACCTCGAGACGGTGAACACCTACGAGGGCACGCATGACGTGCATGCGTTGATCCTCGGCCGGGCGATCACCGGGCTGCAGGCATTCTTCTGACCGATCTCACGAAGCCCCCGCACCCGCCGGGGGCTTCGTCGCATCCTTGCGGATCTCGTCGATCACCGCATTCAGCGCAGCCCCGAAAAGCACCGACAAAGCGCTGAGATAGAGCCACATCAGGAGCGCGATCACCGCCCCGATCGAGCCATAGACCTTGTTGTAGGCGCCGAAATTCGCCAGATAATAGGTGAGGCCAAGCGAGGCCGCCCCCCAGACCAGCGCCGCCACCACCGCCCCGATCGTCAGGATCGGATCGCGCCGCCCCGATTTCACGTTCGGCCCATAGCGATAGAGGATGCCGAGCGCGGTGAGCATCAGGAGCAGCATCGCCCCCCAGGGCAGCCCCGAAAGCAGCCAGCCGGTCAGCGCATGGAAGGGCAGGAAATTGACCGCGAGCGGCACGACGACGACGGTCGCAAGCGCGAGCAGCATCACCCCCACCAGCGCCACCGTCAGCACATAGCCGAAGACATAGGCAAGGATCGTGTCGCGCGGGCGCGTGCCATGGATCACGTTCAGCCCCAGCACCAGCGCCCCCACCCCAGCCCGCGCCGAGAACAGCGCAACCGCGATCGAGACCAGCGCCGGCAACCCGATCGTACCCCGCGGCCCGGCGAGCAGCGTCATGATCTGGCCATCGAGGATCTCATAGGCCTCGGGCGGGATGAATTTCTGCGCCACGCCCAGATAGGAGCCGATCACCGAGGGATCGGCGAAGGTGCTCCAGATCGAGATCGTCGCCGAAAGCCCCGGAAACACCGCCAGCATCGCATAGAAGGCGACACCCGCCGCCACCAGGGTAATGTTCGTCTCCGCAAGGCGCCGGAACAGCCGCTGCACAAATTTCTTCATCACGATCAGGCTCCTTTGGCGCAGCATCTCGCAGCCGCCCGTCGAGTGCAACTTGTCTGCGCCGTGACGCTGTGCTCTGCTTGCGCCAACGGAGGACATCATGACCACCCAGCCGGAAACCGACCGCTACGCGCGGATGCTCTATCGCAATTGCGGGCGTTCGGGCCTGAAACTGCCCGCGATCTCGCTTGGCCTGTGGCACAATTTCGGCCACGACACCCCGCATGAGACGAAGCGCGCGATCTGCCGCACCGCCTTCGATCTCGGCATCACCCATTTCGATCTGGCGAACAATTACGGCCCGCCACCGGGCGCCGCCGAAGAGGCCTTCGGCGAGATCCTCCGCACCGATTTCGCGCATCACCGCGACGAGCTGATCATCAGCTCGAAGGCCGGTTACCTGATGTGGCCCGGTCCCTATGGCGAATGGGGCTCGCGCAAATATCTGATCGCCTCCTGCGATCAGTCGCTCAAACGGATGGGGCTCGATTACGTCGATATCTTCTATTCGCATCGTTTCGACCCCGACACCCCGCTCGAGGAGACGATGGGCGCGCTCGAACAGATCTGGCGGTCTGGCAAGGCGCTTTATATCGGCATTTCTTCCTATAATTCCGCGCGCACGCGCGAGGCGGCGGCGATCCTCCGCGACCGGGGCGTGCCGCTGACGATCCATCAGCCGAGCTACAACATGCTCAACCGCTGGCTGGAACGCGACGGGCTTAAGGAAACTCTGGCCGAGCTTGGCACCGGCTCCATCGCCTTCACCCCGCTCGCGCAGGGGATGCTGACGAAGAAATATCTCGGCGGCATTCCCGAAGGCACGCGGGCGGCGCAGGGCAAATCGCTCGATCCCCACACGCTGACGCCGGCCGCGATCGAGAAGATCCGCGCGCTGAACGCCATTGCCGAACGGCGGGGGCAGACGCTCGCGCAGATGGCGATCGCCTGGGTGCTGCGCGATGGCGGCATCACCTCCGCGCTGATCGGTGCCTCGCACCCCGAGCAGGTGGTGGATTGCGTCGGCGCGCTCGACAATCTCGACTTCACCGCCGCGGAACTGGCCGAGATCGACAGCCACGCGCAGGATGAGGCGATTAATCTCTGGGCGAGCTCGTCCGAACTGGAGTGAGCGGTGAAAAAGGCTCTGTTCCTGCTGTTTCTGGCCCAACCCGCCATTGCGGGTGGGCTGCCTCCGCCCCTCACCGAGAATGATTTCACGCCGGTGAACCGGGCCGAGGCAGAGCTTGGGCAGCTCCTCTTTTACGACCCGATCCTCTCGGGTAATCGCAACATTTCCTGCGCCACCTGCCACCATCCGCGCTTCGGCACCTCCGACGGGCTGAGCCTTGGCCTTGGCGAGGGCGCCGTGGGCCTCGGCCCCGACCGGCACATCACCGACACCGACATCCCCGAACAACGCATTCCGCGCAACGCCCCCGCGCTCTTCAATCTCGGGGCAAAGCAATTCACCCGCCTCTTCGACGATGGCCGGATCGAGGCGGATCCGACACGCCCCTCCGGCCTGCGCACGCCGATGGATGACGAGATGGTCACCGGCTTCGCCTCGGTCCTCTCGGCGCAGACGATGTTTCCCGTGCTCTCGCCCGACGAGATGGCCGGCCATTACGCGGAGAACGACGTTTCAAAGGCGGTGCGCTCCGGTTTCATCACCGGCGAGAACGGCGCCTGGAATCGAATCGCCACGCGCGTGGCGCAAATTCCGGCGTATCAGAGCCGTTTTTCGGCCATTTACCCCGAGATCGCGGCGGGGCGTCCGATCGCCTTCACCGATATTTCGAATGCGATCGCCGCCTTCGTCGCTTTCGAATGGCGCTCCGACGACAGCCCCTTCGATGCCGCGCTGCGGGGCGAGAAAGATCTGCCCCCCGAGGCCAGTGCCGGTGCCGCCCTCTTCTATGGCGAGGCCGGGTGTTCGACCTGCCACTCCGGCCCCTTCCTGACCGATCACGACTTTCACGCCATGGGCGCGCCCCAGCTTGGCCCCGGCAAGGCCGAACGTTTCGAAGCCCATTCCCGCGACGAGGGCCGTTTCCGTGTGACGGGCCACGAGGCCGACCGCTTCGCCTTCCGCACGCCCAGCCTGCGCAACGTGCTGCAAACCGGCCCCTGGGGCCATGCCGGCGGGCACCGCGATCTCGCGGATTTCATCGCCGATCACGCCGAACGGGGCGCGGCGCTCGCCCATTATGCGCGCGACGTCGAACTGCCCGCGCTGCCCAAAACGAAGCCGGACTGGGCGATCATGGACGCGCCCGACGAGGTTGCGCAGATCGCCGCCGCCTCCGGCCCCGGAGAAGCGCTTTCATCGCGGGACATTGCGGAAATCGTCACCTTCCTCGCGACGCTGTCCGACCCGGTCGCGCTGCAAGGACGACTCGGCGTGCCGCAATCTGTACCAAGCGGCCTGCCCGTCGACCGGTGATCAGCGGCTGATCCGGTTGCAGGAGCCGATCTGCACCTTGCGCCAGTCGCCGATCTGGCCGTCGGGCCAGATCACCCGCACCTCGGCCTCGCGCGCCGTGCCAAGCCCGAAATGCAGGGGCAGCGCCTTGCCCCCGGCATGGCCGCCACCGATCGTCACCTCTTGCGATTGCACGCCCTCGGCAGTGCGCAGCTCAACCCAGGCGCCCACCGCATGAATGTTCGGCGCCGCCTGAACAGGCTCTATATCGGCCCAATTCCCGGTTTTCGGCGTCTCGTTACGCCAGATCTCCATCGGCGCGCGCCGATTCATCACCACGAGATCGAGGCGGCCGTCGGCGTTCAGATCGACCAGCGCCGCCCCGCGTGAGCGGTTCATCGTGGCGATCCCCGCCTTGTCCGCCGCCTCGTGAAATGTCCCGTCCGCCACCTGCATCAACAGATCGTTCGGATCATGGATCGCGTTCGAGGGCATCTGATCGACATTGCCCTTCGCGATAAACAGATCCGGCCGCCCGTCATTGTCGACATCGCCGAATTCGGCGTGCCAGCCGGTCGAGGGACGCCCGTCGTCACCGATGAACGGGCGCTGCGCATAGCTGCCCGTCGCATAGGGCGCATTTTCGAAGTGATCGCCGCGATTGATCTGCAAAAGCTGGTCACCCATCGAGGTCATCATCACCTCGGGTAGCCCGTCGCCGGTGATGTCGCGACTGGCGATCCCCATGCCCCAGAGCGAGACATGCGGCCAGTCCGCCCGCTCCTCGAGCGGGTTCAGGCGGAACATCTGCTCGTATCCGCCCCGGACATAATAATGCCGATCGTTCGAGAGCCGCAGCTCGGGCGTGCCGGTCCGCCGCCAGTCGGAAATCAGCGCCGAAAGCGTGCAATATCCCGGAGAAATAGGCTCTGTTTCACCATATTTTCGGCCTTCTGGCCGCATCAGCGCGCTGCGGTCACAGGCTTCGAACGGACCATCCGGATTGCTGCGATCGACGTAATTGCCAAAGAACAGCGTCGGAAACTCCTGCCCCTTTTCCCAGGTTGCGGTGAAAGAGGTCGTCCAGTCGTCCCGCACTGGCAGCGCCCAGGTGGCAGTCGCATCCTCGAAGCGGCAATCGCCAAGACCACGCAACAGCATGTTCGGTCCGACGCGCATCACGGCGAGATCCATCCGGCCATCGGAATCGATGTCGAGCGGATAGGCCCCGGTCACATGGGTGATTGGTGCGATCCCGCCCGCCCCGAAACGGATCGGCCCGCCGGCTTCGGAGCGGTTGACGAAAAGCGCCGCGGGATTTTCGCCGCCGGCCGCGAAGAGATCCGGCCGCCCGTCCTCGTTGCAATCGAAGACCGAAACCCCGCCACCGACGAAATGCTCCCAGCCGCCGGCGTAGACCTGCGGCGCAGGCAATCCCGCGGCATCGTCAATGAAAACAGGCTCTGCACCAGCAGGAAATGCGATCAACAGAGCCGCGAGCCACCTCATTGCGCCGCCATCTCCCGCGCGGAGCCAAGCGATTGCTCGGTCAGCTCATGAAGCGCCAGCGCCGCCGCGCCATGCGCCCAAAGCAGATCGCCCCAGGCGTGGATCTCGATCTCCGGCACCGCCCGCCCTGTGTCGAGGATCAGCTCCTTCATCTCGGCCAGCGTGTCCTTCGCATAGAGATAGTCGTAACGCATCCGCTCCCCCGAAAGGATGATCAGCTGCGGATCGAAGAGATTGACGATGTTCGAGAGTCCAACCGAGAGATAGCGCCCCGCCCGGCGAAAGATCGAACGCGCTGCGCTGTTGCCCGCCTTCGCATGATCATACAGGCTCTCGAGCAGCACATTGACCGAGCGCGTCTCCTCATGCGTCAGGTTCAGCGCGGTCTGCGCCTCGCGCACCAGCGCGTAATCGGCGACATAGGCCTCGAGGCAGCCACGCTGCCCGCAGCGGCAGAGCGCGCCGTCGAGCTGCACCTTGGTATGACCAAGCTCCATCCCCATCCCGCGCGAGCCGCGATAGATCCGGTGGTTGATGACGAATCCCATGCCGACGCCATGTTCGATCGTCACCACGGCGAAATCCGAAAGCTCCCGCCCGGCCCCGAACCAGAGCTCGGCGAGGGTGACGAGATTGGCGTCGTTGTCGATGAAGGTGGTGACGCCGAGTCGCGCCCGCAGCGCCGGGCCAAGCGCGATGTGGCGCTCCGACAGCACCGGCGACCAATGCACCGTGCCGCTTTCGCAATCGACGAAGCCCGGCACGCCAAGGCCCACCGCATGCAAGGCGCTGCGCGGCACGCCCCCCTTGGCGCAGACGCGGTCGAGCAGCCGCTCCGCGGCATCGAGGATGCCTTCGAGTTCCATCGCGCCGGGCGTGCGCGCGATCGCCTCCCCCGCGATCATGTTGCCGGCAAAATCGACGAGCACGGCGGTATGTTCGCGGTCGGAGAGCTTGATACCGACGACATGGCGCGTGCCTGCGCGCACGCCAAGCGCCACCGCCGGCCGACCCCGACCGCCCTCTCCCTCCCGGCTGGAGCGCACCTCCTCGAGGAAACCGGCCTCGATCAGTTCCGAGGTGATCGTGGTCACCGAGGCGGGCGAGATGCACAGCTCCTTGGCCAGCTGCACGCGCGCGATCTGTCCTGCCGCCCGCACCCGCTCGAAGATCTGCTGCCGCAGCGGGCGCGCCGGGTCGGAGAGCGGCTGGATCAGCGGCCCGCACCCCTGCGTCAGCTTTCCGATCTCTGTCACTTCCCTCACGACGCGACCTTTCGTTCAGATGTTTAACTAAATGATGCAGTTGCAGAGCAAATATGGTCATATATTCGCTGCAATGCGGCATTCTCCAGCTTGCATTTCTCTTTATGCTGATTTTGGCAGCTAATTTTATTTTGACAACTAAAATTAATAGCGGCATCCTCCTTCCATCCTGGCGAATCTGCCGGGCCGGCCCCAGGGCCACCATTCGGGAGGAGAACATGCACAAGACCCTTCTGGCCGCCGTCGCGCTGACGGCCGGCCTCACGACCTCGGCCTTCGCGGAAATGACCGTCGGCGTGTCTTGGTCCAACTTCCAGGAAGAGCGCTGGAAAACCGACGAGGCCGCGATCAAGGCGGCGCTCGAGGCCGCCGGCGCGAAATACGTTTCCACCGATGCCCAGTCGTCCTCGGCCAAGCAGCTGTCCGACATCGAATCGCTGATGGCGCAGGGGGTGAATGCGCTGATCGTGCTCGCCCAGGACACCGCCGCGATCGGCCCCGCCGTGCAGGCCGCCGCCGACGAGGGCATCCCGGTCATCGCCTATGACCGCCTGATCGAAGATCCCCGCGCCTTCTACCTGACCTTCGACAATGTCGAGGTCGGCCGGATGCAGGCGCGCGAGGTGCTCAAGCTTGCCCCCAAAGGCAATTACGTGATGATCAAGGGCTCGCCCACCGATCCCAACGCCGACTTCCTGCGCGGCGGGCAGCAGGAAGTGCTGCAGCCGGCGATCGACGCGGGCGACATCAAGATCGTCGGCGAGGCCTATACCGACGGCTGGCTGCCGGCGAATGCCCAGCGCAACATGGAACAGATCCTGACCGCAAACGACAACAAGGTCGATGCCGTGGTCGCCTCGAACGACGGCACCGCGGGCGGTGCGATCGCGGCGCTGGCGGCGCAGGGCATGGTGGTTCCGGTCTCCGGCCAGGACGGCGATCACGCCGCGCTGAACCGCATCGCCAAGGGCACGCAGACGGTTTCGGTCTGGAAGGACTCGCGCGAGCTGGGCAAGACCGCGGCCGAGGTGGCCGTCGCGCTGGCCGGCGGGCAGGAGATGAAGGCGGTCGATGGCGCCGTCGAATGGACCTCGCCCTCGGGCACGAAGATGGTCGCGAAATTCCTCGCGCCGATCCCGATCACCAAGGACAACCTCTCGACCGTCGTCGATGCCGGCTGGATCAGCAAGGACGATCTCTGCCAGGGCGTGACGAACGGCCCGGCGCCCTGCAACTGATCGAAACCGGGGCACCCCCGCGGGGTGCCCCTTTCCGCGGCCGCCTCCGGCCCCAATTCGGAAATTCCCATGAGCAACACCGTCACAGCGGAAGCCGGCAAGAAGCGGCCGCTCCTTCAGGCGCTCGAGATCGACACGCGGCTTCTGGGCATGATCGGCGCTTTCCTCGCGATCTGCCTGATCTTCAATTTCTTCACCGACGGGCGCTTCCTCACCGCGCGCAACATCTTCAACCTGTCGATCCAGACCGTCTCGGTGGCGATCATGGCGACGGGGATGGTCTTCGTCATCGTGATGCGCCACATCGACCTTTCGGTCGGCGCCGTGCTGGCGATGTGCTCCTCGGTGATGGGCGTGCTGCAGGTGCGCTACCTGCCCGACTATCTCGGCCTCGGCAGCTTCTGGATCATGCCGGTCACCATCGTCGCCGGCCTCGTCACCGGGGCGCTGATCGGGGCGCTGAACGGTTGGCTCATCGGCTATCAGCGCATTCCGGCCTTCATCGTCACGCTTGGCGGGCTGCTGATCTGGCGCAACGTCGGCTGGTATCTGACCGATGGCCAGACCCAGGGCCCGCTCGATCGGCATTTCCTGCTGCTCGGCGGCGTCGAGGGCACGGTGGGCGCCACGATCTCCTGGGGGCTCGGGCTGATCTTTGCGATTGCGGTGCTCTGGGCGCTCTGGCGCGCGCGGATGAACAAGATCCAGCATGAATTCCCGGTGAAACCGCTCTGGGCCGAGGGCGTGCTGATGGTCACCGCCTTCGTCGCGATCATGGGTTTCGTCGCGATCCTGAACAGCTACGCGGTGCCGATCGGCCGGCTTCAGCGCGAATTCGCCGCCCGCGGCGAGGTGATGCCCGAGGGCTATACCGATTATTACGGCCTGCCGATCTCGGTCGTGCTGCTCCTTGTGATCGGCGTGATCATGACCGTCGTCGCCCAGCGCACGCGCTTTGGCCGCTATATCTTCGCCGCGGGCGGCAACCCCGATGCGGCCGAGCTTTCCGGCATCAACACGCGCATGCTCACGGTGAAGATCTTCACCCTGATGGGGGTGCTTTGCGCGATCTCGGCGATGGTGGCGCAGGCGCGTCTGGCCAATCACACCAATGACATCGGCACGCTCGACGAGCTGCGCGTGATCGCCGCGGCGGTGATCGGCGGCACTGCCCTCGCCGGTGGCGTCGGCACGATCTACGGCGCGGTTCTCGGCGCGATCATCATGCAATCGCTGCAATCGGGCATGGCGATGGTCGGCGTCGATGCGCCGTTCCAGAACATCGTCGTGGGCGGCGTGCTCGTCCTCGCCGTCTGGATCGACATCCAGTATCGCAAACGCACGGGAGCGAAGGAATGAGCGAACGGGGCACTCCTCTGGTCGAGCTGCGCGACATCTCGATCGCTTTCGGGGGCATCAAGGCCGTCGATCACGTCACCATCGACCTTTACCCGGGCGAAGTCGTCGGCCTGCTCGGCCACAATGGCGCCGGCAAGTCGACGCTGATCAAATGCCTCTCGGGCGCCTATCAGATGGACTCGGGCGAGATCTTCATCAACGGCACCAAGGCCGAGATCCGCAATCCGCGCGACGCCCGCAAGTTCAACATCGAAACGATCTATCAGACGCTGGCGCTCGCCGACAATCTCGACGCCTCCTCGAACCTCTTTCTCGGGCGCGAACTGGTCAGCCCCCTCGGTTTCGTCGACGACGCGCAGATGGAGGCGGAGACGCGCAAGATCATGGGCCGTCTCAACCCCAACTTCCGCAAGTTCAAGGAGCCGGTGAAGGCGCTGTCCGGTGGTCAGCGGCAATCGGTGGCGATCGCGCGGGCGGTCTACTTCAACGCGAAAATCCTGATCATGGACGAGCCGACCGCCGCGCTCGGCCCGCACGAGACCCAGATGGTCGCCGAGCTGATCGAGGAGCTGAAGGCCCAGGGCCTCGGCATCTTCCTGATCGAGCATGACATCCACAACGTGATGCGGCTTTGCGATCGGGCCTCGGTAATGAAGAACGGTCAGCTCGTCGGCACCGTGAACGTGAACGAGGTCACCGACGAGGACATCCTCGGAATGATCATTCTCGGCAAGAAGCCCGAAGGGGTGGCCTGCTGATGTATCTCGGGCTCGATCTGGGCACCTCGGGGCTCAAGGGCGTCCTGATCGACGATGCCCAGACGGTCCTGGCCGAGGCGGTGGCGCCGCTCACCGTATCGCGCCCGCATGACGGCTGGTCGGAGCAGGCTCCGGCAGACTGGATCCGCGCGGCGGAGAAGGTGCTGGGCGAGCTTGCCGGTTTTGGCCTCGGCGCGCTGCGCGGCATCGGCCTTTCCGGGCAGATGCACGGGGCGACCCTGCTCGACGCCGCCGATGACGTGCTGCGGCCCTGCATTCTGTGGAACGACACGCGCGCGGCAGCCGAGGCCGCCGAGCTCGACGCCGATCCGCGGTTTCGCGCGATCTCGGGCAATATCGTCTTTCCCGGTTTCACCGCGCCCAAGCTGCTCTGGGTCGCGCGACACGAGCCCCAGATTTTCGCACGCACAGCAAAGGTGCTCCTGCCCAAGGACTATCTGCGCCTCTGGCTCACCGGCGAGCATGTCGCGGAAATGTCCGATGCGGCGGGGACGAGCTGGCTCGACACCGCGAAACGCGACTGGTCGGAGGAACTGCTCTCCGCAAGCGGCATGCGCCGCGAACAGATGCCGCGCCTCGTCGAGGGATCGGAGGTTTCGGCTCTGTTACGGCCGGAATTGGCCCAGCGCTTCGGCCTGCCGAAGCGTGTGGTCATCGCCGGCGGCGGGGGTGACAACGCCGCCTCGGGTATCGGCGTCGGCGTGGTCCGGGCTGGTCAGGCCTTCGTCAGCCTCGGCACCTCGGGCGTGCTCTTCGCCGCGAATGACGGCTATCAGCCCGATCCGGCGACGGCGGTGCATACTTTCTGCCATGCGCTACCCGGCACCTGGCACCAGATGGGGGTGATCCTCGCCGCGACCGATGCGCTGAACTGGTTCGCGCGTCTCGCGGGCACTTCCGCCGCGGAGCTGGCCGCGGATCTTGGCCCCCTGAAAGCGCCGGGAAAGACCCGATTCCTGCCCTATCTCGGCGGCGAGCGCACGCCGCTGAACGATGCCGCGGTCCGTGGCGCCTTCATCGGCCTCGAACATGCAACCGATCGCGAGGCCGCCACCCGCGCCGTGCTCGAAGGGGTCACCTTCGCAATCCGCGACTGCCGCGATGCGCTCGCCGCCACCGGCACGCGGATCGAGAGCCTGCTCGCCGTCGGCGGCGGTTCCCGCTCGCGCTACTGGCTCGAGGCGATCGCGACTGCACTCGGCACGCCGGTCTCGCTCCCCATCGCGGGCGACTTCGGCGGGGCCTTCGGCGCCGCCCGCCTCGCGCTGATGGCCGCCACCGGCGCGGGCGCCGAGATCGTCACGCAACCCACCATTTCTGCCGTGATAGAGCCTGTTTCGGTCCTTTCATCGGCATTCGACGAAGGCCATGCCCGCTACCGCGCGGCGCAGGCCGCAATCCGGGGACTGACATGACCGACTTCTTCAAAGGCATCCCGCAGATCCGCTACGAGGGGTCCGACAGCACGAATGAATTCGCCTTCCGCCACTACGACGCGGAGGAGATCGTGCTGGGCAAACCGATGGCCGAGCATCTGCGCTTTGCCGTCGCCTGGTGGCACAGCTTCGCCTGGCCCGGCGGCGATCCTTTCGGCGGGCAGACCTTCGAGCGCCCCTGGTTCGGCGACACGATCGCGCTCGCCAAGATGAAGGCCGATGTCGCCTTCGAGATGTTCGACATCCTGCAAGCGCCCTTCTTCTGCTTCCATGACGCCGACATCCGCCCCGAGGGGCGCGATTTCGCAGAAAACACCCGCAACCTCGAGGAAATCGTCGATTACATCGGCGAGAAGATGCAGGGATCGAAGACGAAACTGCTTTGGGGCACGGCGAACCTCTTCTCGAACCGTCGCTTCATGTCGGGCGCGGCGACCAACCCCGACCCGGAGGTTTTCGCCTGGTCGGCGGCCACGGTGAAGACCTGCATGGACGCGACGCTGAAACTCGGCGGGCAGAATTACGTCCTCTGGGGCGGGCGCGAGGGCTATGAGACGCTGCTCAACACCGATCTCGGGCGCGAGGCGGAACAGGCCGGGCGCTTCCTCAGCATGGTCGTCGACTACAAGCACAAGATCGGCTTCAGGGGCACGATCCTGATCGAACCGAAGCCGCAGGAACCGTCGAAGCATCAATATGACTACGACGTCGCCACCGTTTATGGCTTCTTGCGACGCTTCGGCCTCGAGAATGAGGTGAAGGTGAACATCGAGCAGGGCCACGCGATCCTCGCCGGGCACAGCTTCGAGCACGAGATCGCCCTTGCGACGAGCCTCGGCATCTTCGGCTCGATCGACATGAACCGCAACGACTACCAGTCGGGCTGGGACACCGATCAATTCCCCGATTCCGTGCCCGAGATGGCGCGCGCCTATTACGAGATCCTCCGCGTGGGTGGTTTCGCCAATGGCGGCACCAATTTCGACGCGAAGATCCGGCGTCAGTCGCTCGACCCCGAGGATCTGATCCTCGCCCATGTCGGCGCGATGGATGTCTGCGCCCGTGCGCTCAAATCCGCCGCGGCGCTGCTCGCGGATGGCGGGCTCGAGGCGAATCGCAAGGCGCGTTACGCCGGTTGGGACAAACCCGAGAACAAGGCGATGCTGACCTCCGATCTCGCCACGATCGAGGCACGGGTGCGGGCGGAAGATATCAACCCGCAGCCGAAATCCGGGCGCCAAGAGCGGCTCGAAAACCTCTGGAATCGCTTCGTCTGATCCACCAATGAAAAGGCCCCGGGAACGCCCGGGGCCTTTTGCGTTTCTCGGCACGCGATCACTTCAGGTGATCGACCACATGCTCCGCGAAAGTGTCGATCATCGCGTCGTAGTAAAGCTTGCTGTCCGCGGTGAGCGCGGCGACATCGGTGCCCGGCGGCAGGATCGCGATCACCTCGGGATAGGCGACGGTGAGCGTGTAATTGTCGAATTTCGAATTGTCCGTCTCCGAGATGATGCTCACCGTACCGGTCAGCTTCGACTGCGAGATGTCGTGCACATTCGCCCAGGTGCTGGCGAGCTCGAGCGCGTCGATCTTCACATCGATCTTCGAACCGCCCTCGGTCGTCAGGCGCGCGGGGTCGAGCCGCGCAAGGATATCGGCCTGAAGATCGCTGCCGAGGCTGGCAAAATGCCGCGCGGCGGCGGGGTTCTCGATCGCGGTGAGATCGGTCTGGACATCGACTTCCTGAATCGGCGTTTCCGCCGCCATCGCACCGCTCGCAAGAACAAGCGCGGAGGTCGTCAGAACAACGAGGGTTTTCATGTCGGTCTTCCTTCTCTGGCGGATCCTGGCGGGTTTACCGCCGGTGTGACAGGACAACGACCTGCCGCCGGAAAGGTTCCGAAAACCCGAAATAAGTCTCTATTTCAGCGAAAAACCGCCAGTTAGAAACGAAAACGCCCCGGCCGGAGCCAGGGCGCGAAAGCTGTGATCACAAGGGCGCTCAGGCCGTCAGCGTCTCGGTCGAGGAGAAGAACATCGCCTGGCTCACCGCCGATTGCACCTGGCTTTCGGTATAGGGCTTGGTGATGAGGAAGGCGGGTTCGGGCCGCTTGCCCGTCAGCAGACGCTCGGGGAAGGCGGTGATGAAGACCACCGGCAATTCGTCGAATTGCGCGAGGATGTCGTTCACCGCGTCGATGCCCGAGGAATTGTCCGCCAGCTGGATATCGGCGAGGATCAGGTCGGGCTTTTCGCGCGCGGCAAGTGCCACCGCCTCGGCGCGGGTGCGGGCGATGCCGGTCACGCCATGGCCCATCTCCTCGACGATCGCGCGGATATCCATCGCGATGATCGCCTCGTCCTCGATGATCATCACCCGCCCGAGCACCGTTTTTTCCATCTCGCGCAGCGCGATGTCGATCAGCTCCACGGCCTCGTCGGTCGGCACCCGCATGATCTCGCCGATCTCCTCGACGCGGAAACCCTCGATCGCGTGCAGCAGCAGTGCCTCGCGCGTGTTCGGCGTGAGCCGCGCCATATGCGCCTGCGCCCGCGCGCCAAGCCGGCTGTCGGCGGCATCGAGCGGCGCCCCGGCCGAGGCCCAGACGACGTGAAACGCCCGAAACAGGCTCACCTTCGGATCGGCCCCCTCGCCGAAGATCGCCGGCTCGGCCAGGATCGCCTCGAGCGTCGCGGCGGCATAGCGATCGCCGCTATCCTGGTTGCCGGTCAGCGCCCGCGCATAGCGGCGCAGGTAGGGAAGGTTGGGGCCGATGGCCTCGGCGAGATCGGTGGACATGAAGCTCCCCTTTTTTTCGGTCTTGCGGGAACCAAACGCTGTTGCGGGGGTTTGGTTCCATGCAAGATGCGTAGGATCGCAGCCAAGATGTATGAAGAAATGTCGGACGACAAGAGCAGGTCCAGCGTGAAGGACCAGATCAACGAGAACCTCCGCCGCGTCTATGAAGAGACGCTCAAGGAGGATGTTCCCGATCGGTTCAAGCTGCTGCTGGAACAACTGCGGGCGAAGGGGGGTTCCGAATGACCGGACCCTCCGCCGCCAACCCGCGCGACGAGATCCCCGATCACCTGCCGGCGCTGCGCGCCTTCGCGATCTCGCTCACCCGCAATTCCGCCGCCGCCGACGATCTCGTGCAGGACACGATCGTCAAAGCCTGGACCCATATCGACAAGTTCCAGCCCGGAACGAACCTGCGCGCCTGGCTCTTCACGATCCTGCGCAACAGCTTCTATTCCGAGCGGCGCAAGCACAAGCGCGAGCTGCCCGACCCCGACGGCATCCATGCCGCCACGCTCTGCGAGCGGCCGGCGCATGACGGGCGCCTCGCGATGAACGACTTCCTGCGCGCCTTCGATCAGCTTTCGCCCGAACATCGCGAAGTGCTGATCCTCGTCGGTGCCTCGGGCTTTGCCTATGAGGAGGCCGCCGAGATGATGGGCGTCGCCGTGGGCACGGTGAAAAGCCGCGCGAACCGGGCGCGGGCGCGTCTGGCCGAGCTGCTCGGCCTCGAGGCGGGCGAGGACATCCTCTGCGAGGCCGATGCGCAATCGCTTGCGGTGATCGCCGGCGCGGGGAACGCCGCCGCATGAGCCGTGGGCGCATTCGGAAACGGCTGTTCGACCGGCTCGGCGTGCGGCTCGCGATCCTGCTTGCGATGGCCTTGCTGCCGCTCCTCCTGATCGCGATGCTGCAATCGCTCTCGATGCTGCGCGAGGCTCATGCCCGCTCCGAAGCCGCCCTGATGGGCGAGACGATGCGTGCCGTCGCGGGCGAGACGCGGCTGATCCAGCAGGCGCAGTCCGAGGCCCGCCTGATCGCCGAGACCATCGTGCCGGCGCTCGACAACACCGCCACCTGTCGCGCCTATATGCGCAAGGTCGCCAAGGCCGATCCGCATCTTTCGCTCGCTGCCTTCATTCCGCTTTCGGGGCGGATGGAGTGCTCCTCGACCGGAACAGTCTATGATTTCTCGGGCAACCCGCTTTTCGAACGCATCGCCGAGACCGACGCGCCGAGTTTCATCGTCAATCCCGCGGGCCCCGTTTCCCACACCTCGATCCTCGGCATCTCCTATCCTGTGCGGGATGCGCAGGGGGTCAGGGTCGGGTTGATCTCGCTTTCGCTCCCGCACAAGGAACTCGCCGCGGCGGAGGATGGCGAAGGCCCGGAGGAGGAGGAGCCCCTCGTCATCCTCACCTTCGACGGTGACGGCAATATCCTCACCTCTTCCGAGGGGATGGAGACGGCGAAGGACCGGCTGCCGGTGGATCGCGCGCTCAAGGCCCTTGCAGGGACCAGATCGGCCGCTTTCACCGCGGTCTCGAACCTGGGGCGGAAAAGGGTCTATTCCGTCGTGGAGCTGGTCCCCGATCAGCTTTACGCGCTTGGCAGCTGGCCCGCGCGCGATGTCGTCGCCTTCGGCCCCTTTTCCCAGATCCCGCCGCTGCTCTTCCCCTCCCTGATGTGGATCGCCTCGCTTTTCGTCGCCTATTTCGCGACGCAGAAACTGGTGATCGGGCATATCAAGCGACTTTCGCGCGCGCTGACGAGTTTCGCCTCCGGCAGCCGGCATGTGACCGAGCTCGACTTCGCCGATGCCCCGCGCGAGATCCGCGATCTTGCCGAGAGTTTCGAGCGTATGACCGGCACCATCCTGCATGACGAGGCCAAGCTCGAAGATGAGATCCACCACAAGGAGGTGCTGCTGCGCGAGGTGCATCACCGGGTGAAGAACAATCTCCAGCTGATCGCCTCGATCATCAACATGCAGCAGCGCAAGGCCCGCACACCCGAGGCCCGCGGCCTGATGCGCAACCTGCAGGAGCGCGTGATCAGCCTCGCGACGATCCACCGCGGCCTTTATCAGACCTCGGGCCTCACCGACATCCGCGCCAACGAGCTGATCCCCGAGATCGTGCGCGAGATCACCCGCATCGCCACGGGCCCGGGGCGGCGGATCGCAGTCGACAGCCATGTCGACGACATCCACCTCACTCCGGATCAGGCGGTGCCGCTCGCGCTTCTGCTGACCGAGGCGATGACGAACGCGATGAAATATGCCTCGGCCGACAGTGGCCCGCCGCAGCTCGCGATCGCGATCCGCGCGACAGGCCCCACCGCGGCGCAGCTCTCGGTTAGCAATTCCATGGCCACCCATGCGCCCGAGACATCGGCGGAGGAGACGGGCGAGGGCACCGGGCTTGGAACGCAGCTGCTTCAGGCTTTCGTGCAGCAGCTCGGCGGCAAGCTCGCGATTGCGCAGGTGCCGGGGGAATATCTGCTGACCGTCGATTTCGCGCTGCGCCCCCTCGCCGAGGCGGAGGAGCGTCGCTCCGCGCCCGAAGAGCCGTCCGAAGAGGGCTGATCAGAGACTGTTACGGCAGGAAAAGGCCCCCGCCTTGGGGCGGGGGCAGTCACTCTTCGATGAAAAAGAGAAGGGTCAGCGCGAGCGGGGGCCGGCGATCAGCCAGAGCAGGAAGCCGAGCAGCGGCAGCAGGAGGACGAGCAACACCCAAAGCACCTTGGTGCCGGTGTCGCGCGCGGAGTTCAGGATCGAGACCAGCGCCCAGAGATCGAGAATCAGGAGCAGAAGCCCCCCGAAACCCGACAGATGAAACATGCTCATCGCAACCATGATCGCCCTCCTTCGGCGTTACATGCAATCAACGCGCGCGGGGACATCCGGTTCCCTCCGACCCCGGAAATAATCCCGGGAACCCCGTCCCGCCCCCCGCGTTGATTTCCCGTCGGACGAGAGGTCCGGCCTCTGCCACCGGGTCAACGAAAGGAGTCCCCCATGCTTGGCTGGTCGCTTACCTTCCTGATCATCGCGCTCGTCGCCGCGGCGCTTGGCTTCGGCGGAATCGCGGGCACGGCCTCGGGGATCGCGCAGGTTCTCTTCGTGATCTTCCTCGCGCTCTTCGTGCTGTCGATGCTGATGCGCGCGCTGCGCGGCAAGTCGCCGCTCTGATCCCCTCAGACTTCGCCGGAGACCTCTGCGGCGCTCGCAAGCTCGATGATCTCGGTGGTCATCTGCTCCTGCCGCGCCCGCTGGAACTCCTGCTTCAGGTCTCCGGAGATCTGCTTCACCGCCGTCTGTGCCCGGGCCATCGCCTCGGCACGGGCGGCGTTTTCCGCTGCAAAGCCAAGCATCAGCCCCTCGCAGATTTCGGTGAAGACATATTCCTCGATCAGCGCCGCGGTAAGCCCCGCCGGCGAAAGCGTGGTCAGCGGCGCAACCCGCGGTTTCGTCGAAAAACGGCTCTGATCCAGCGGAAAAAGGCTGCGCAGGATCGGCCCGGCGGCAATGTTCTCGGGGTCGGCATAGATCATCCGCACCGCCGCCCCGGGCCGTTTCGCAAGCTCGGCGAACAGCGCGTCGGAAAGCCGGATCGCAAGCTGTGGCACCTCGGGCGCATGCGGCGCCATCTCCTCGCGCACGGCAAGCGTCACGCCTTGGTCCTCGAGCGCCCCGATCGTGCGGCTGCCGACCACGATCAGCGTATCGCCCCGCGCCGCGGCGCCCTGGGCCGCCTCCGCCATGCGCTCGCCGAAGGATCCCGAAAACCCCTGCGCGGCCCCGATCACCAGGGTGATCGCCTGCGCCACCGGGTCCGCCGTGGGCATCGCCCCGCCGAGGCGCAACGCCGCGCCCAGCGCCTCGGCCACCGCCTCCTCCTGCGCGCGGATCGCCGCCAAATGCCCCTTCGCCTCGTTCTGATGCGCCGCCGCGATCGCGCGCAGCGTCGAGATGATGCTGCCGATCTGGCGCACATTGGTCATCCGATCGCGGATGTCCTCCGGCCGGGTCACGGCGTGCTGCCCTGGATCCTGGCGATCGCACTGCGGGCACAGGCGATCAGCGCCGCGCGCGTGTCATCGTCGAGCTTCGCCGGCATCGCGCGGAAATCGGCAAGCTTCGGCTCCGCCGCGATCAGCGGTTCGAGCGCGGCTTTCAGCGCCGCCAGATCCGCAATCGCCACGGCGTCGAGCAGCCCGGCATCGAGCGCAGCCAGCAACGCAACCTGCGCCGGCGTCGAGAGCGGCTCGAACCGCGGCTGGTTCAACAGCGCGCCGATCCGCTCGCCCCGCGCAAGCCGCGCCTTCATCGCCGCGTCACCGAAACCGCCGAAGCGCGAGAACATCTTCATCTCGAGATATTGCGCGTAATCGAGCCTGATCCGCCCCGAAACCGCCTTCAGCGCCCCCCATTGCGCCTTGCCGCCGACCCGGCTCACCGAGAGGCCGATGTCGACCGCCGGCCGCTGATTGCCGGCGAACAGCGCGGCGGAGGTCACGATCTGCCCGTCCGCGATCGAGATCAGGTTGGTCGGAATATAGGCCGAGAGGTTCCCCGCCTCGATCTCGGCGATCGGCAGCGCGGTGAGCGAACCCGATCCCTTCGCCTTCGACAGTTTCGCCGAACGTTCGAGCAGCCGCGAATGCAGGTAGAAAATATCGCCCGGATAGGCCTCGCGCCCCGGCGGCTGCCGCGAAAGCAGTGCGAGTTCACGATGCACCGCAGCATGTTTCGTCAGGTCGTCATAGACGATCAGCGCATGACCGCCGGTGTCGCGCACATATTCCGCCATCGAGGTCGCGGCAAAGGGCGCTAGCCAGCGCAGCCCGGGCTCGGCCGTCGCGGGGGCGACGACGAAGATCGTGCGTTCGAAGGCGCCCTTGGCGCGCACCGCCTCAATCACCCGGCGCACGGCGGTGGTGCGCTGACCGATCGCGACATAGACCGAGATGATGTCGCTCCGCTTCTGGTTCACGATCGCATCGACGGCGATCGAGGTCTTGCCGGTCTGCCGCTCGCCGATGATCAGCTCGCGCTGCCCGCGGCCCACCGCGAAAAGCGCGTCGACGACGAGGAGACCGGTCTCGACCGGTTCGGCGACGTAATCGCGTTCGATGATCTCGGGGGCGGGGCGCTCGGTCTCATAGATCGCCTCGGGCGTGATCGGGCCGAGCCCGTCGAGCGGGCGGCCGAGCGGATCGACCACGCGACCGAGCAACCCTTTGCCCACCGGCACCGAAAGCAGCTGCCCGGTGCGGCGCACGATCGAGCCGGCCTCGACCCCCTCCATGCTGTCGAGGAACGCGGTCTGCACGCTGTCGACCGCAAGGCTGAGCACGAAGCCGCGGGCACCACTGGCGAAGGTCAGGATCTCGCCGAGTTCCGCATCGGGCAGGCCGGCGACATCGGCGAGCCCGTCGGCGATATGGGTGACGGTGCCGATTTCCTCGGCCTCGGGGCCAAGCGTGGCCCCCGCGACGCGCGCCTTCAGCGTGTCGAGATCGCTGTCGCTCATGCCCCCGCCTCCGTCTTCAGCGCCTGCGCAATCCGGTCGAGATCATGCGCGAGCGAGTTATGCACGAGGCCGGTGTCTGAGCGCATCTCAAGCCCGGCGATCAGCGTGGGATCCAGCTCGATCGCGGTTTCAGGCAGGGACAGGGTCGAAAACACCGCCTTGCGCTCGGTGTCAGCGAGTGGTTTCGGCGCGATCAGCCGCAGCCCCGCCCCCGAAAGCAGCGCCTGACGCTGATCCTCCGCCATCGCCGCGATCACCTGTTTCAGACGCGCGGCATAGCCCGCGGCATCGGGCGGATCGGGCAATTCGGCGAGCGCGCGGCGCGCAATGGTTTCGCCCAGATCTCGCGCGCGCATCAGGGTCTGCGCCTGCGCCGCACTCACCACTGATTGCGCCTGTCCCTTTGCCTCCTCGGCAAGCTTCGCCGCCTCGGCCCGCGCCGCATCGACCAGCACCCTGCGCTGCGCCTCGGCCTCCTCCTTTGCCTTGGCGAGCACGTCGTGGCGCGCGGCCTCCGTCGCGGCCTTGGCTTCCTCGGCGGCTTTCTCCGCCGCCTCCGCCTCGCCACGCGCCGCCTCGGCCCGCGTCAGCGCCGCCGCCGTTTCCGCCTGCCGTTTCGCGATGATCGCGGCCACCGGGCGGAACAGGAAATGGTTCAGGATCGCCAGCAGAACGAGGACGTTGACGAGCTGGAACCCGAATGTGACCCAGTCGAAGCTCATTTCAATGGACGAACGGATTGGCGAAAAGGAGCAGCAGCGCGATCACGAGACAATAGATCGCCATCGTCTCGATCATCGCGAGGCCGACGAAGAGCGTGCGCGAAATCGTGCCCGCGGCCTCTGGCTGACGCGCGATCGCATCCATCGCGGCGGCGACGGCGCGCCCTTCGCCAAGCCCCGGGCCAAGCGCCCCGAAGGAGACGGCGATCGCCGCGCCGAGGATCGAGGCAATCTGGATATAGTCCATGGTCTTACTCCTTTGCTCCGCCCTCGCCCTCGACCGCCGAGGCGATGAAGACAAGCGCGAGGATCGCGAAAATATAGGCTTGCACGGCGCCGGTGAGCAGGTCGAGCGCCATCAGCGGGATCGGCACCAGAAGACCAGCGAGGCTCAGCACGATGCCGATCACGAAGACGCCGCTCATCACATTGCCGAACAGACGCACCATCAGCGAGAACGACCGCGTCACCTGCTCGACGAGGTTGAGCGGGATCATCACCCAGGTCGGTTTCGCGAAACTCGCGAGGTAACCGCCCAGACCCTGCGCGCGCAGCCCGTAGCCGATCGTCGCGACGAAGACGATCAGCGCGAGCGCCGCGTCGGTCTCGAGCCGCGCGGTGGGTGGTTCGACCCCGGGGATCAGCGAGGACCAGTTCGCGGTGAGGATGTAGATCGCGAGCATGCCGATCAGCGGGCGGAACCGCGCCGGCTCGCCCGGAATCGTCGATGTGATCTGCGCGTCGATCGTGCCGACGATCAGCTCGAGCACCGATTGCACCTTGCCCGGGGTGAGCGAGAGCCTGCGCGTGAGCAGAAACGACCCGAGGCCGAGCACCGCCATGATACCCCAGGTCGTCACCACCGCCTGATCGACGGGGAGCGGACCAAGCAGGAAGGCCGTCTTGCCGGTGAGAGGGCTGTCGATCATTTCGCCTCCGCCCGTCTGAGGACGAGATGCCGCCCGATCATCACGCCGATCGCGGTGGCGATCAGCACCGGCCCACCGCCCAGCGCAGCCAGAACCAGCAAAGCGCCAAGCCCGGCGAACCGCGCCAATTGCAGCGCAATTGCCGAGAATTCGCCGCGCATCAGTTTCTCCGAAACGACCCTGAGCGAGCGGAAATGCAGCCATCCGGCGCCCGTTCCCGCCACAAGCCCGAGCGCCGCAAGCGCGATTTGCCCTGCCCCGATCATTGCGCATGCATCCAGCGGAAGGCGAGCCAGAGGCCCAGCGCCGCGCCGAGCATGGTGAGCGCCGCGGTGACGGTGATGCCCGAGCCGAGCGCCCCGTCGACCCAGCCGCCGAGCGCGACGCCCGCAAGCGTCGGCAGCACGATGATCCAGCCGAGCACCCCGATCTGGCCGAAACGCTTCGCAAGCGAGGGCTCCGGGTCACGCCGCCCGGCCTCGGCACGGTCGCGTGCCTCGCGCACGGCGGTGACGAGCTTCGGATCTTCCGCATCCCTGTCGTCGCGCCCGATCATTGCAGCGCCTCCGCGACCGCCTCGAAGTCATGCCCCGGCGCCTGGCCGAGGCGCTGCATCAGCGTGCGGATCGCGGCGGTATGGAGCCGCATCTGCTCCCCCCGCGCCCGGCGCGCGGCATCCTCCTTCGCGGCGAATGTCTCCTGCGCAAGCTTGTCGAGCCCGGCGAGATCGTCGCCGGTGACCGCCTCGCGGCAGGCCACGCGCACCATTTCGCCCTGCACCGTCAGCACCCCGCCGCGCAGCGCGACATAATGCCAGACACCATCCTCCCGCCGCCAGCGCAGCACCGAGGGGCGCAGCACAGTGAGCAGGTCGGCATGGCCCGGCAGCACGCCGAAACCGCCGCTCTCGTCCTCCGCCCGCAGCGAGGCGACATCGGCCACATCGAGCACGAGGTCGAGCGGCGTCGTCACGATCAGATGCAGCGCGCTCATGCCGCCTTCCCCGCGGCCTTGCGCGCCGTTTCCTTGGCGCGGGCCTCCTCGAGCGTGCCGATCATGTAGAGCGAGCCCTCGTCCCAATCGTCGCATTCGCCGGCAAGGATCGCCTTGCAGCCGGAAAGCGTCTCGGCGATCGGCACCGAGCGCCCCTCCATCCCGGTATAGGCGGAGGCGACGAAGAAAGGCTGGGTGAGAAAGCGCTGCAACCGCCGCGCACGCCCGACGAGGAGGCGCTCCTCGCGGCCCAGCTCCTCGACGCCGAGGAGCGCGATCACGTCGCGCAATTCCTGGTAATGCTCGATCACCTCGCGCAGCTGCCCGGCGATGCGGGCGTGCTCCTCGCCCACCACGGCGGGGTCGAGCAGCACCGAGGTCGTCGAGATCGGGTCGATCGCGGGGTAGATCCCCTCCGAGGCCAGCTGCCGCGAAAGCACCACGGTGCTGTCGACATGGGCCGAGATCGCGGCGACGGCCGGGTCGGTGAAATCGTCGGCGGGCACATAGACCGCCTCGATCGCGGTGACCGAAGCCTTGCCGACCGAGGCGATCCGCTCCTGCAGATCGGCCACTTCCGTCTCCAGCGTCGGCTGATAGCCGACGCGCGAGGGCATCCGGCCGAGCAGCCCCGAAACCTCCGATCCCGCCTGCACGAAGCGGAAGACGTTGTCGATCAGCAGAAGGACGTTTTTCGCCTCCTCGTCGCGGAAATGCTCCGCGATGCTGAGCGCGGTGAGCGGCACGCGCCAGCGCGCGCCCGGCGGTTCGTTCATCTGCCCATAGACGAGAACGGTCTGGTCGAGCACGCCGGAATCCCGCATCTCGCCCAGCATCTCATGCCCCTCGCGCGAACGCTCGCCCACGCCGGCAAAAACCGAAATGCCGTCATAGCCCGAGACCATCGCCCGGATCAGCTCCATCACCAGCACCGTCTTGCCGACGCCGGCGCCGCCGAACATCGCCGACTTGCCGCCCTGGGCAAGCGGCGCGAGCAGGTCGAGCACCTTGATCCCGGTCGAGAACACCTTCGTCTGCGCCGTCTGCGAGGCGAGCGAAGGCGCGGAGCGGTGGATCGGGCTCGTCGGCGCATCGGCGGGCAGCGCCGGGCCGTTGTCGCCGGTCTGGCCAAGCACGTTCATCAGCCGGCCGAGCACCGCCTCCCCCACCGGCACCCGCAGGGGCCCGCCCGTCAGAAGCACCTCGGCGCCGCGCGCGATCCCCTGCGTCGCCTGCAGCGCGATGCCCCGCACATGGCTCGCGTCGAGATGTGCCTGCACCTCGCAGATCACCTTGCCCGTGGGGCCGGACACCTCGAAGACATCGTTGATCGCGGGCAGATCGCCCTCGACCCGAAGGTCGAGCACCGGCCCGCGCACCGCCACCACCCGCGCCACGCCGCTCATGTGAGCGGCTCCGAAAGGGCGGTGCGGAGGGGGTTTTCTGACATCGGTTTCACGCGGCTTTCCCGGTCACTATCGCTGCAACGGAATGATTCGCCTTGAATTTACGCCGAAATTCGCCCGCATGCATATCACGATGCACGCACTGGATGAATTCCGCGGAGTCAGGCCGCGGGCGAAGGGCGCCGCAAAGCCGCGCTCAGTCGAGGGTCTGGCGGAAGCGGCTGAGTGCGAGAAGCGCGAAGAAAATCGCAAAGCCGAGCAGCGCGGCGATCGGCTGCGCCACTGCGGCGAGATCGGCGCCCTTGAGCATCACCGCCCGGATCATCCGCAGGAAATGGGTGAGCGGCAGCGCCTCGCCCACCCATTGCGCCCAGACCGGCATGCCGCGGAAGGGGAACATGAAACCCGACAGCAGGATCGAGGGCAGGAAGAAAAAGAAGGTCAGCTGCATCGCCTGCATCTGCGTGCGCGCGAGCGTCGAGAAGACATAGCCGAGATTGACGAGCGCCATCACGAAGATGAACACCCCGGCCAGCAGCAGCACCAGATTGCCGACGAAGGGCACGCCAAAGATCGTGCGCGCCGCAACCAGCACCACCAGCACCTGCACCGCGCCCACGACGAAGAAGGGCAGCACCTTGCCCAGCATCACCTCGAGCGGCGTCACCGGCATCGAGAGCAGGTTCTCCATCGTGCCCCGTTCGCTCTCGCGCGTGAGCGCGATCGCCGTCATCATCACCATCGTCATCTGCAGGATCACGCCCAAAAGCCCGGGCACGATATTGTATTGCGTGATCCCCTCGGGGTTGTAGCGCTTGTGCACGACGACATCGAGCTGGCTTGCCGCAGCCTGCGCCGCCGCCGCCTCGCTGCCGGTCTCGCGCAAAAGCGCCTGCGCCGCGACGGTGCCGAGCGTGCCGATCGCCCCCGAGGCCACCGCCGGATCGGTCGCGTCCGCCTCGATCAGGATCTGCGGATGATCGCCGCGCGCCACCCGCTTGCCGAAATCGGAGGGCACGGTGACGACGAAGCTCACCTCGCCGCGCGCGATCAGCGCCTCGGCCTGATCGGCGGAGGCGTGCGGATAGGCGAAGCGGTAATAGCCGGTAAGTTCGAGCGCCGAGACGATGGCGCGGGTGTAGCGATCCTCGACCGGGGCGACGAGCGCGGCGGGCAGGCCCTTCGGATCGTTGTTGATCGCGAAACCGAAGAGCATCAGCAGCATCAAGGGCACGCCGAGCATCATCGCGAAGGTGACGCGGTCGCGCCGCATCTGGATCGATTCCTTGCGGATGATCGTGAAGAGACGGCGCGGCGAGAGGATCCGGTTCATTGCATGTTGTCCTGCGATGCGCCCATGAGCTGGATGAAGACATCCTCGAGGCTGGTCTCGGCCGGTTCCAGCGCGCAGCCGGTCTGCGCGGCAACCGCCTCCGCCGCGCGCCGCAGGGCGGTGCCGTCGCGCCCGATCACATGCAGCGTATTGCCATAGGCCGCCACCTGATCGACCCCCTCGGCGCCCTGCAACAGTCTCTGTGCCTGCGCGATCTGCGCCCCTTCGAGCACCACGGTCGTCAGCGCGGCATCCCGGATCACCTCCGCCACCGTGCCCTGCGCGATCAGCCGTCCATAGGAGATGTAGTTGATCCGGTGGCAACGCTCGGCCTCGTCCATGTAATGGGTCGAGACGAGCACGGTGAGCCCCTCGGAAGCGCGCTGATGGATCTCGTCCCAGAAATCGCGGCGCGCCTTCGGGTCGACGCCGGCGGTGGGTTCGTCGAGCATCAGGAGCGCCGGCCGATGCATGATACAGGCGGCGAGCGCCAGGCGCTGCTTCCAGCCACCCGAGAGCGCGCCGGCAAGCTGGCCGCGCCGCGAGGTGAGGCCAAGATCGGCGAGCGTGTCGCGCACCGCCTGTTTCCCAAGCCCGTAGATCCCGGCGACGAAGGCGAGGTTCTCCTCGATCGTGAGATCCTCATAGAAGGAGAAGCGCTGCGTCATGTAGCCGACCTCGCGCTTGATCGCGCGCTGATCGGTGAGGATGTCATGGCCAAGCACGCGCCCGTCGCCCCCGTCGGGGGTGAGCAGCCCGCACATCATCCGGATCGTCGTCGTCTTGCCCGATCCGTTCGGCCCGAGAAAGCCGACGATCTCGCCGCGTTGCACCGCAAGCGAGACATGGTCGACCACCGTCTTGTCGCCGAAGCGCTTGACGAGATCGGTGACGGTGATGGCGGGCTCTGCGCTCATTTCCCGCTACCGGCGAGATCGACATCGACGATCTGCCCCGGTTTCAGCCCCGATCCCGGCGCCGGCTTCGCCTCGATCAGATAGACAAGCTTCTGGCGGTTCTGCAGCGAATAGATCACCGGCGGGGTGAATTCGGGGCCATCGGCGATATAGGTCACCTCGGCGCGCAGATCGCCCGCGCAGCCGTCGCAATGCACCGAAAGCATCGTGCCCGCCGCGATCCGCGCCAGATCGCGCTCGGGGACGTATAGCCGCAGCTTCACCGCATCGTCTGGCAGCATCGAGAGCACCGGCGCCGAGGGGCCTGCGATCTCGCCCGGCAGGCGGATGATGTCGGAGATCACCCCCGCCGCCGGGGCGCTCAGGCTGCGTTCGTCGAGCACCCATTGCGCCTTGTCGAGATCGGATTGCCCGGCATGCACCGCCGCCTCCGCCGCGGCGATCTCGGCCGCGCGCGCGGGCAGCTTCGCCACCACCAGATTGGCCTCGATCTCGGCGACATTCGCCTTCGCCACCGAAACCGCAGTCTGCGCATCCTCGCGCTGCGCCACCGTCGCCGTGCCCTTCGCGGCCAGCGCCTCGGTGCGCGCGGAGTTGCGCTCGTATTCCGCAAGCTGCGCCTTCGCCGAGGCGAGCGTCGCCTCGATCACCCGGATCTCCTCCGGCCGCTTGCCCTCGCGCAGGTTCTCGAGCTGGCTTTCGGCCTGCATCACCGCCGCCCGTGCCTGATCCACCGCGATCTGCGCATCGCGCTTCTCGAGTTGCGAGAGCAGCTGCCCCGCCTTCACCCGCTCCCCGCGGGTGACCAGCGTTTCGTCGATCTGCGCGGTACTTACCGGGGCGATCAGAACGTAATCCCCCTCGACATAGCCGGTGGCGAGCGGCGCAGGCGCGGCACAGGCCGGCAGCAGCGAGGCGATCAGCGGCAGGGAACAGAGGATCATCCTTCCTCTCCTTTCGTCACGGCGAGGACCGCCTCGATATTGCGCAACAGCACTTCGGTGATCTGTGCGACCTCCTCGGGCCCGATCGCCTCCCAGCCCATCCGGCGGCTCACGATCGGCGCGCCGATGCGGAAATAAAGGATCTGTCCGATCGCGGTGAAGACGGTGAGCCGCACCGCCGCGCTTTCCGGCGCCTGTCCGGTCGCGATACCCCAGAGCCGGCAAAAGCGGCGGTGCATCGGATGGATCAGGATGTCGTAGATCACCTGCGCGCCCGGGCCGTTCTCCGCCACCTCGCGCAGCACGAAGGAAATCATCGCCCGCATCTGCGGATTGCCGATCATCTGCGGCGCGACATGGGAGACAAGCGCCCGGATCGCGATGTGCGCCGCTTCGGGTGTGGGCGGATCCTCGGCGGGCATTGCCATCACCACACTCTGCATCCGCGCCGCGAATTCCCGCGCGCAGGCGAGGCGCAGCCCCTCCTTGCCGCCGAAATGATAGGCGATCGAGGCGACATTGGTCCCCGCCTTCGCGGCGATCTCGCGGGTGGAGGCGGCGGCATAGCCGGCATTGCCGAAGATCTCGATCGCCGCCTCGATCAGCGCGCGCGCGGTGCCCTCGGCAGGCTTGATCTGGTCTGGGAGTCGTTCGCTCATGGCGGCAGTATAATCAAACGATTGATTAAATCAATGGGTGAGGCTGCGGAGGCGCGCGGCAAAGTCACAGCCTGGCACCCGGCAGGCGTGCCGCGGCGCAGCGGGCTTGACTCACAGGCCGATTTGATCTTTCACCGGAGCGTTCGAGTTCCGGCCTCAGGGTCGGATTGAAAGGGAACACGGAACGACCGCTCCGCCGGAGCTGCCGAAGCCGTGGCTGCCCCCGCAACTGTAAGCGGTGAGCGACGCCGACGATGCCACTGGGCACAGCCCGGGAAGGCCGGCCAAGCAAAGACCCGCGAGCCAGGAGACCTGCTCGGACGATCACCCTTTCCGCGCGCGAGGGGCGCGAGGAAGCGGCGTCAACCGCAGTGGTGACAGTCTCGGTCCGCGGAGTTCCTCCCGGGCCTGTTTGTCATGCGGGCCCCGCCCGCGAAGGGGAGTGAACCATGCGATCCACCCGCGCCCTGCGCCACCTGCTGCTCACCGCAGCAATCCTGTCCGTTCCTGTCGCCACGCTCGCGCAGGACACGACCAGCCTCGACGAGATCGTCGTCTGGGGCGGCCTCACCGGCATTGCGACCAGTGATTTCACCCGCGCCTACAGCATCGTCACCGCCCGCGACATCGAAGAGCGCGGCATCACCACGGTGCAGAACGCCCTGCGCGCCCTGCCCGGCGTCTCGGTCGCGGCCACCGGTGGCACCGCCGCCGCCGTCTATATCCGCGGCGGCGAGGCGAACCACACCAAGGTGCTGATCGACGGCGTCGAGGCGAACGGAACGACGAACGGCTCCTATTCCTTCGGCGGGCTCACCGTCGCCGACATCGAAAGCATCGAAGTGCTGCGCGGCCCGCAATCGGTGCTTTACGGCACCTCGGCGATGGCCGGCGTGATCGCGATCACCACCAAGCGCGCCGAGAAGGAGGGCACCTCCTATGGCGGCGGCTTCGAGTTCGGCGGCAACGACAGCCATGACGCGAATGTCTACCTGCGCCAGCGCTTCGCGCGCGGCCAGCTTTCCTTCGCGCTCGACAACCGGCGCGACAACGACAACGACGGTTCGGTCAAGGGCGACATCCAGCACAATGACGTCGATACCGCCTCGCTCAACGGCGATTACGCGATCAGCGACACGGTGAAGACCGGCTTCACCCTGCGCCGGATCTGGCAGGACTACAGCTATTTCAGCACCAACGGCGCGGCGACGCGGCCCGAGGATTACCTCGTCAACGCGGGCGACAGCGCCAGCCGCGACGAGACCTATGGCTCGCTCTGGCTCGAGGCGGATGCGCTGGGCGGGCGGCTGCTGAACCGGTTCGAGATCTCGGGCAGCAATCAGGACACCTTCTACCGCAGCCCGGCGTGGGGCAATTCCGACTACGGCTCCACCCGCCGCACGTTCAAATATACCGCGAGCATCGCGCTCGACGGCAGTGACGCGCGCACAGCCAATCAGAAGCTGAACCTCCAGCTCGGCGCCGAGCGCGAGACCTTCGACGTCACCGACGCCTGGTCGAGCGGCAAGGACTCGCGCAACACCCGCTCGATCGCGCTCGACTATCAGGGCCATTTCGACAACGGGCTCGACCTGCAGGCGGGCATCCGCCACGACGTGATCGACGTCTTCCAGGATCCGACCTCCTGGAACCTCTCGGCCGCCTGGCGTGCGCCGGGGGCGGCCTGGCGGCTGCGTGGCTCGGTCGGCAAGGCCACGGTCTACCCGACGATGTACGAGCAGTTCGGCTATACCCCCGGCGTCTATTCCGGCAACCCGAACCTGAAACCCGAACGCAGCCTGAGCTACGAGCTCGGCGCCGATTACGACCTCGCCCAGGGGCGCGGCACGCTCGGGCTGACCCTGTTCCAGGCCGACGTGAAGGACATGATCAGCTCCGCCGGCAGCACCTCGGTCAACCTGCCCGGCACCAGCACCCGCAAGGGGGTCGAGCTGAGCGGTGCATGGCAGGCGAACGACTGGCTGAACCTGAAGGCGAGCTACACCTACACCGACGCCCATGGCCCGAACGGCAGCACCCTCACCCGCCGCCCGCGCAATGAGCTCGGCCTGCAGGCGACGGCGGACACTTTCGGCGGGCGCGGCTCGGTCAGCGCCGATCTACGCTATGTCCAGGGCAGCTACGATCAGCAATGGTTCGGTAGCTACGCCACCAAGGAACTGCCCGAATTCACCACGGTGAACCTCTCGGCGCGCTATGCGGTGACCGACAACGTCGAGATCACCGGCCGCGTCGTGAACCTCTTCGACGAAAAATATTCCGAGGCCTGGGGCTATTACGGCCAGCGTCGGACCCTCTATGTCGGGGTGAACACGCGGTGGTAAGCCCGCGCGCCCTGCTTGCCGCCTGCCTTCTGGCGGGCGGCCTCGGTGTCCCGGCCTTGGCCGAGGCACCCGGGCGCGTGGTTTCGATCAATCTCTGCACCGATCAGCTTGCGATGATGCTGGCCGCGCCGGGGCAGCTCGTCTCGGTCACCGAATTCGCCACCGATCCGAGCGCCTCGGTGATGGCGGAGGCGGCGAAGGCCTATCAGTCCAACGGCGGGCGCGCCGAGGAAGTCTATCTGCTGCATCCCGATCTCGTGCTCGCCGGGCAATATACCGCGCGGGTGACGGTTTCGATGCTGCGTCGTCTCGGCGTGCCTGTGGTCGAATTCGGCCCCGGGGAATCGCTCGACGATGTGCGCGCGAATATCCTGCGCATGGGCGAGGTGCTTGGCCGCGAAAGCGCGGCGCTGGCGCTTGCCCAGCGCTTCGACAGCGCGCTGGCCGCGCTCGAACCGCCGCCGGGGCAGCGCCCGACCGCCGCGACCTATGCGGTGAACGGCTATACCACCGGCGATCGCAGCCTTTCGGGCGCGATCATCGCGCGCGCCGGTTTCGACAATCTCGCGCAGCGCTTCGGCCTGCCCTATGGCGGCATCCTGCCGCTCGAGGCGCTGGTGATGTCCGACCCGGATCTGGTGATTTCGGGTCAGGACTACCCCGGCCCCGCCCGCGCCGAGGAGGTGCTGCATCATCCCGCCTTCCTCGCGCTCGAGGGCGATCACGCGGTGATGCAGGATCGCGACTGGGTCTGCGGCCTGCCCTCGGTGGTCGGCGCGATCGAGCGGCTGACGGCGCAGCGCCACGCGATCGAGGCGAAACCATGAGCTATCCGCGCCTTCTGGCCTTGCTGGCGCTGCTCGTGCTGGCGCTATTCTTCGCCTCGCTGCTCACCGGTGTCGCAAATGTCGACCCGATCACCAGCCTGCGCGCCCTGGTCTTCGGCGGCGAGGGGCCGCTGCCGCTGGTGATGCGCGAGATCCGCCTGCCGCGCGCGCTCCTTGGCGCGATGGTGGGGGCGAGCCTTGGGCTTTCGGGCGCCGCGCTGCAGGGGCTGCTGCGCAACCCGATGGCGGAGCCCGGGGTGATCGGCGTTTCCGCCTCCGCCGCGCTCGGCGCGGTGATCGCGATCCAGACCGGCTTTGCCGCGCTTTTCACCCTTGCCCTGCCCGCCGCGGCGCTGCTCGGCGCGGCGCTGGGCGTCGCGCTGATCCTGCTGCTGGCGGGAACCGGCGGCGGCACGCTCGGGCTGATCCTCGCGGGCATCGCGCTCTCGGCGCTTGCCTCGGCGCTCACCGCGCTTGTGCTCAATCTCGCGCCGAACCCCTTTGCCGCCAACGAGATCGTGTTCTGGATGATGGGCTCGCTCGCCGATCGCTCCTTCACCCATGTCGTGATGGCGGCGCCGGTGATGGCGCTCGGCTGGCTCGTGCTTTCCCGCACCGGCCGTGGGCTCGAGGCGCTGACGCTCGGCGAGGACGCGGCCGCCTCGATGGGGGTAAGCCTGCCGCGGCTGCGGCTGCAGGTGGTGGGCGGCGTCGCGGCGGCGGTCGGCGCGGCGACGGCGGTGGCCGGATCGGTGGGCTTCGTCGGCCTCGTGGTGCCGCATCTGCTGCGCCGCGCAGTCGGGGCACGCCCGGCGCGGCTTTTGCCCGCCTCGGCGCTCGGTGGCGCGGCGCTGGTGCTTGCCGCCGATGTCGCGGTGCGGCTGATCCTGCCCGACCGCGACCTCAAGCTCGGCGTCGTCATGGCGCTAATCGGCGCGCCGGTCTTCCTGCACCTGATCTGGCGCCTGCGGGGGCAACCATGACGCTTCTCGAGATCGACGCCCTCACCGTTCGCCGCGGCACGCAAACCGTTCTTGAAAACGCCACGCTCAACGTCGCGCCGGGGGAATGCGTCGGGCTGATCGGGCCGAATGGCGCCGGCAAATCGACGCTTTTGCGCGCCGCGCTCGGGCTGATCCCGGCCACGGGGCACAGCTCGCTCGCCGCGCTGCCGCCCGCCGCGCGCGCACGCGCCGCCGCCTGGCTGCCGCAATCGCGCGAGATCGCCTGGGGCGTCAGCGTCGCGCATCTCGTCGCGCTCGCGCAAAACGGCGACGAGGCCGCGCCGCAGGTCGCTGCGGCAATGGCGCGGATGGATGTCGCGCGTTTCGCCGCGCGCCCGGCCACGGCGCTTTCCGGCGGCGAGCAGGCCCGCGTGCTGATTGCGCGCGCGCTCGCGCAGGACACGCCGCTTTTGCTTGCCGACGAGCCGACCGCCGGGCTCGACCCTGCGCATCAGATCGCCTGCATGCGCGTCTTCGAAAGCCTCGCGGTCGAGGGGCGCGCGGTGGTCACCTCGCTGCACGACCTCGGCCTTGCGGCGCGGCATTGCTCGCGCCTCGTGGTGCTCTCGCGCGGACGCATCGTCGCCGACGGCACGCCCCGCGCGGTGCTGACCCCGGAACTCCTCGCCGAGGTCTTCGGCATCCGCGCCTTCGCACTCGAAACCGCCGACGGGCTCGTGGTGCAGCCGCTCGGAGGCATCGTTTGACGCTGCTCGCCCCCGACCTCGCGCAGCCCTGGCTCGTCGCCGATCTCGGCGGCCCGCAGCGGGTGCTGAGCTTTGCGCCCTGGCGCGCGGGCTTCGTCACCACCCGCCGCATCGTCTGGCGCGAGGTGCGCAACGCCGATCTCACGCCCGAGCTCGACGTGCGGCGCTGGATCGCCGGGACGCTCGCCGAACGCGGACTTTCCGACGCGGTGACGATGCTGACCTCGCATGACATCCGCCGCTTCGTCCGCATCGAGCGCGAGGTCGAGGGGATCCGCGCCGCCGCGCTGGCAACGGTCGGGCTCGGCAATGCCGAGCGGGTCGGGCAACGCCATTTCCGCGCCGTGCCGGAGGATACCCCCGGCTACGGCACGATCAACATTGCCGTGCAGGTTGCGGGCCCCGGCCCGCGCTGGGGGCTGAGCCGGGTCGCGCAGATCGAAGCGTTGACGATCGCGGCGCAGGCGCGCACCGCCGCGGTGATGGAGGCCGGGCTCGATCTTCCCGGCGGGCGCGTCACCGGCACCGGTACCGATTGCCTTGCACTGGCCGCCCCACCCGGGCGCGAGGTCTTCGCCGGCCTGCACACGGCACTTGGCGAGGCAGTGGGCGCCGCCGTCCATGCCGCGGTGCGCGAGGGCGCAAGCGACTGGATCGCCCGCAACGGCGGGCTCTCGCCCTGAGCGCGAGAAAATTTCGCGCAAGACGACACCATATATTGACTAACCATTAACATCAGACGCAATATGCATGTGCTTCGGTTCCTTCGATCCCGGTCGAAGGCCAAGAGGGAAGCCGGTTCAAATCCGGCGCTGCCCCCGCAACTGTAAGCGGCGAGCCAGACCGATCACGCCACTGGGCCCCGGCCCGGGAAGGCCGGTCAAAGGCGACGACCCGCGAGCCAGGAGACCTGCCGGACGCACGACGATGACCACGAACGGAGGGTTCGGGGGCGTGTGTTCAGGCCATGGCTTTGCCGTCGCCGCGCGCGTTCCCGCATGAAAGACAGGAACGCCATGACCATCACCGTCTATTCCAAGCCGGCCTGCGTGCAATGCACCGCCACCACCCGCGCGCTCGAGGCCCGCGGCCTCGCCTTTGACCTCGTCGACCTGACCGAAGATGCCGCCGCGCTCGAGGCGGTCACCGCCATGGGCTATCGCCAGGCGCCGGTGGTTGTGGCGGGCGAGCTGCACTGGGCGGGGTTCCGTCCCGACATGATCGGCCGGCTCGCCTGAGCCGATGGGCGGGCTTTTCTATTACTCCTCGGCCTCGGGCAATACCGCGCGTTTCGTCGCGCGGCTTGGCCTGCCGGCGCGGCGCATCCCCATCGAGGACGCGCCGATGCCCGAGCCCGAGGCCCCCTTCGTGCTGATCTGCCCGAGCTATGCCGACGGGCGCGGCCACGGCGCCGTCGCGCGCCCGGTGATCCGCTTTCTCAACGACCCCCGGCGTCGCGCACTCCTGCGCGGCGTCATCGCCTCGGGCAACCGCAATTTCGGCCGGCTCTTCGCCTGCGCCGGCGACCTGCTGGCCGAGAAATGCGCCGTGCCGCTGCTCTATCGCTTCGAGCTGGCCGGCACCGAAACCGACATCGCCCGCATTCGCGCCGGGCTGGAAACCTTCTGGAGCCGCCATGCTTGACGCCGTGAAACCCGATCTCGACTACCACGCGCTCAACGCGATGCTGAACCTTTACGACGGCGCCGGGCAGATCCGCTTCGAGGCCGACCGCAGCGCCGCGCGGCAATATTTCCTCAGCCATGTGAACCAGAACACGGTGTTCTTCCACTCGCTCGACGAGAAGCTCGATTACCTCGTGGAGGAAGGCTACTACGAGGCCGAAGTCCTTGATCAGTATTCGAAAAACTTCCAGCGCCGGATCTGGGCCGAGGCCTATGCGAAGAAGTTCCGCTTCCCGACCTTCCTTGGCGCGTTCAAATATTACACCTCCTACACGCTGAAGACGCGCGACGGGCAGCGCTATCTCGAACGCTACGAAGACCGGGTGGTGATGGTCGCGCTGACGCTTGCGCGCGGCGACGAGGAGCTCGCGCTGCGCTTCTTGGAGGAGATCATCTCCGGCCGGTTCCAGCCGGCGACGCCCACCTTCCTCAATGCCGGCAAGCGCGCGCGGGGGGAGCTGATCTCCTGCTTCCTGCTGCGGCTCGAGGACACGATGGAAAGCATCGGGCGCGGCATCAATTCGGCGCTGCAGCTGTCCAAACGCGGCGGCGGCGTGGCCTTGATGCTGACCAACATCCGCGAGGCCGGCGCACCGATCAAGGGCATCGAGAACCAGTCTTCGGGCGTCATTCCGGTGATGAAACTGCTCGAGGACAGTTTCAGCTACGCCAACCAGCTCGGCGCGCGGCAGGGCGCGGGGGCGGTCTATCTCAACGCGCATCACCCCGACATCCTGCGCTTTCTCGACACCAAGCGCGAGAATGCCGACGAAAAGATCCGGATCAAGACGCTCAGCCTCGGCGTGGTGATCCCCGACATCACCTTCGAACTCGCGAAGCGCAACGAGGAGATGTATCTCTTCTCCCCCCATGACGTGGAGCGCGTCTATGGCATGGCCTTCTCGGAAATCTCGGTCACCGAGAAATACGCCGAGATGGTCGACGACAAGCGCATCCGCAAGCGCAAGATCAACGCGCGCGACTTCTTCCAGACCCTCGCCGAGATCCAGTTCGAAAGCGGTTACCCCTATATCCTCTTCGAGGACACGGTGAACCGCGCCAATCCGATCGCCGGGCGGATCGCGATGTCGAACCTCTGCAGCGAGATCCTGCAGGTGAACGAGGCCTCCACCTTCCACGAGGATCTGAGCTACGACCACCTCGGCACCGATATCTCCTGCAATCTCGGCTCGCTCAACATCGCGGCCGCGATGGATGGCGGCGATCTGGGCGCGACGGTCGAGGCGGCGATCCGCGCGCTCACCGCGGTGAGCGAGATGTCGGCGATCGCGGCGGTGCCCTCGGTCCGGCGCGGCAATGACGAAAGCCATGCGGTGGGCCTTGGCCAGATGAACCTGCACGGCTTTCTCGCGCGCGAGCGGATCCATTACGGCAGCCCTGAGGGGATCGAGTTCACCTCGGTCTATTTCGCCGCCGTCGCCTATCACGCGCTGCGCGCCTCCTGCCTTCTGGCACAGGAGAAAAACACTGCTTTCCATAATTTCGAAAATTCGAAATATTCCGATGGCAGCTTTTTCGGGAAATACCTCACCCGCGACTGGCTGCCCACGCGGCCCGAGGTGGCGCGGCTTTTCGCGCATCTGACCTTGCCCACGCGCGAGGACTGGGCCGCGCTGCGGGCCGATGTGATGCGCCACGGGCTTTACAACCGCAACCTGCAGGCGGTGCCGCCCACCGGCTCGATCAGCTACATCAACAATTCGACCTCCTCGATCCATCCGATCGTTGCGAAGATCGAGGTGCGCAAGGAGGGCAAGATCGGCCGCGTCTATTACCCCGCGCCCTTCATGACGAACGAGAACCTCGAATTCTATCGCGACGCCTATGAGATCGGCCCCGAGGCGGTGATCGACACCTATGCCGCGGCGACCGAACACGTCGATCAGGGGCTTTCGCTCACGCTCTTCTTCCCGGCCGAGGCGACGACGCGCGACATCAACCGCGCGCAGATCCGGGCCTGGAAGGCGGGGATCAAGACGATCTATTACGTCCGGCTGCGCCAGAGCGCGCTCGAGGGGACAGAGGTGCAGGGCTGTGTGAGCTGCACGCTCTAAGCACCGGATTTTGCCACAGAAAGGCTGAGAGAATGAAGGATCAGGCAGGCATCACGGTGCCGCGGGCGATCAACTGGAACCGCGTCGAGGACGAGAAGGATCTCGAGGTCTGGAACCGGCTGACGGTGAATTTCTGGCTGCCGGAGAAGGTGCCGCTATCGAATGACGTGCAAAGCTGGGCGACGCTGCGCCCAGAGGAGCGCGAACTGACGATCCGCGTCTTCACCGGGCTGACGCTGCTCGACACGATCCAGAACACGCTGGGCGCGCCGGCGATGCTGGCCGATGCGATCACCCCGCATGAGGAGGCGGTGCTGACCAATATCGCCTTCATGGAGGCGGTGCATGCCCGCTCCTATTCCTCGATCTTCTCGACGCTGTGCTCGACGAAGGAGGTCGACGCCGCCTTCCGCTGGTCGGAGGAAAACCCGCATCTGCAGGCGAAGGCTCGGGTGATCCTGGAGAAATACCGCGCCGGCGAAGACCCGCTGAAGCGCAAGGTCGCCTCGGTCTTTCTCGAAAGCTTCCTGTTCTACTCGGGCTTTTATCTGCCGATGTACTGGTCGAGCCGGGCGAAGCTGACCAATACCGCCGACCTCATCCGTCTGATCATCCGCGACGAGGCGGTGCACGGCTATTACATCGGCTACAAATATCAGCGCGGGCTGGAGCGGCTCGACGAAGCCGGGCGGCAGGCGCTGAAGGATTTCACCTTTGCCCTCGCCTTCGATCTTTACGAGATCGAGGCGCGCTATACCGCCGAGCTTTACGACGGGCTCGGCCTGACCGAGGACGTGAAGGCCTTCCTGCATTACAACGCCAACAAGGCGCTGCAGAACCTCGGTTACGAGGCGCTCTTCCCCCCCGCGGCCTGCGAGGTGAACCCCGCGATCCTCGCCGCGCTGTCGCCCGACAGCGAGAACCACGATTTCTTTTCCGGCTCGGGGTCGAGCTATGTCATCGGCAAGGCGGTCGCGACCGAGGACGAGGACTGGGATTTCTGAGCGCTCAGGCCGCCCCTGCCTCCGGGCGCGGGATGTAGTTGAGCACCGGCGCGAGCCAGTGCTCGACCTCGGCCAGGGCCATGCCCTTGCGCGCGGCGTAATCCTCGGCCTGATCGCGCTCGACCTTGGCGACCCCGAAATAATAGGCGTCGGGATGCCCGATATAGAGGCCGGAAACCGAAGAGCCCGGCCACATCGCCATGCTTTCGGTAAGCTTGACCCCGGTCGCCACCTCGGCATCGAGCAGATCGAAAAGCGTCACCTTCTCGGTGTGATCGGGCTGCGCCGGGTAGCCCGGCGCCGGGCGAATGCCGCGATAGGGTTCGGCGATCAGCTCCGCCGGCGCGAAGGTTTCGTCGGCCGCATAACCCCAATACTCGCGCCGCACGCGCTCGTGCAGCATCTCGGCCATCGCCTCGGCGAAACGATCGGAGAGCGCCTTGACCATGATCGCGGAATAATTGTCGTGCTTCGCCTCGAAAGCGGCGGCCAGCGCCTGCTCCTCGGGGCCGGAGGTCACGACGAAACCGCCGACATAATCGTGCGGCCCGCCCTCGGGTGCGACGAAATCGGACAGCGCCACATTCGGGCGGCCCGGGCGCTTGCCGGTCTGCTGGCGCAGCGTGTGCAGCGTGGCGCGGGTCTCGGCGCGGTCCTCGCCGGTGTAAAGGCGGATGTCGTCGCCCACGGCCGCGGCGGGCCAGAAGCCCACCACCGCGCGCGGGGTGAACCAGCGCCCGGCGATGATCTGCGCGAGCATCGCCTGCGCGTCGGCGAAAAGGCTGCGCGCCGCCTCGCCCTGTTTCGCGTCGTCGAGAATGCGCGGATAGACCCCTTTCAGCTCCCAGGTCTGGAAGAAAGGCGTCCAGTCGATGTAGCGCGCGATCTCGGCGAGATCCCAGTCCTCGATCACCTTCGGCCCGAGGAACTTCGGCGCGGGAACGGCGTAATTCGCCCAGTCGAGCTTGAGCGGATTGGCGCGGGCCTGCGCGAGCGGCAGGCGCACCTTCGCCGCCTCGTCCCGCGCATGGCGCGCGGCGAGATCGGCATATTCGGCGCGGATGCCTGCGGCGTAATCGGCGCGATGCGCGGGGCTCAGAAGCTGGCTCACCACGCCCACCGCGCGGCTCGCGTCGGTGACATAGACGGCGGCGCCCCGGTCATAGCGCGGCGCGATCTTCACTGCGGTGTGCACGCGCGAGGTGGTCGCGCCACCGATCAAGAGCGGAATGTCGAACCCCGCCCGCTCCATCTCCGAGGCCAGATGCACCATTTCGTCGAGGCTCGGCGTGATCAGGCCCGAAAGCCCGATCGCATCGACCTTTTCCGCCTGCGCCACCTCGAGGATCTTCTGCGGCGGCACCATCACGCCGAGGTCGATGATCTCGTAATTGTTGCAGGCGAGCACGACGCCGACGATGTTCTTGCCGATGTCATGCACATCGCCCTTCACCGTCGCCATCAGCACCTTGCCCGCGGAATTGCGGCCCCCGGCCTTTGCCGCCTCCATATAGGGCAAGAGCACGGCGACCGCCTGTTTCATCACGCGCGCCGATTTCACCACCTGCGGCAGGAACATCTTGCCGGCGCCGAAAAGATCACCGACGACGTTCATCCCGGCCATCAGCGGCCCCTCGATCACGTCGAGCGGCTGGGTGGCGGCAAGGCGCGCCTCCTCGGTATCGGCCTCGATGAATTCGGTGATGCCGTTCACCAGCGCATGTTCGAGCCGCTTTTCCACCGGCCATTCGCGCCAGCTCAGATCGCGTGCCTTTTCCTCGCGCGCGCCGCCGCGGAACCGCTCGGCGATCGCCAGAAGCCGCTCGGTCGCACTACCACCCTGTTTCGGGGTGCGGTTCAGCACCACATCCTCACAGGCCTCGCGCAGTTCGGGGTCGATCTGGTCGTAGACGGCCAGCTGACCGGCGTTGACGATGCCCATGTCCATCCCCGCCGCGATCGCGTGGTAGAGGAAGACGGCATGCATCGCCTCGCGCACCGGCTCGTTGCCGCGGAAGCTGAAGGAGAGGTTCGAGACGCCACCCGAGACATGTGCATAGGGCAGGTTCTGGCGGATCCAGCGCGTCGCCTCGATGAAGTCGACGCCGTAATTGTCGTGCTCCTCGATCCCCGTCGCCACGGCGAAGATATTCGGGTCGAAGATGATGTCCTCGGGCGGAAAGCCGATCTCTTCGGTGAGGATGCGATAGGCGCGCGCGCAGATCGAGGTCTTGCGCTCATAGGTGTCCGCCTGCCCGGCCTCGTCGAAGGCCATCACCACCACCGCGGCGCCATAGGCGAGGCACAGCCCCGCGTGATGGCGGAAGGCCTCTTCCCCTTCCTTGAGCGAGATCGAGTTCACCACCGGCTTGCCCTGCACACATTGCAGACCGGCCTCGATCACCTCCCATTTCGAGCTGTCGATCATCACCGGCACGCGCGCGATGTCGGGCTCGGCGGCGAGCAGGTTCAGGAACTCGACCATCACCGCCTTACTGTCGATCAGCCCCTCGTCCATGTTGATGTCGATGATCTGGGCGCCGTTCTCGACCTGATCGCGCGCCACTTCCAGCGCAGCCGTATAGTCGCGATTGGTGATCAGCTTGCGAAACCGGGCCGAGCCCGTGACGTTCGTGCGCTCGCCCACGTTCACGAAGGGGATGTCGGCGGTGAGGGTGAAAGGTTCGAGGCCCGAAAGCCGCAGCAGGTGATCGGTCATCTTGGCTCCTCAGGCGCCGAAAGCGCGCGGCGCGAAGGGGCGCACCGCCTCGGCGATGGCGCGGATATGATCGGGCGTGGTGCCGCAGCAGCCGCCGACGATGTTGACGAGGCCCTCGCGCGCGAATTCGGCGACCTGGGCGGCGGTGTCCTCGGGCCCCTCGTCATACTGGCCGAAGGCATTCGGCAGCCCCGCGTTCGGATAGGCGCAGATCGCGCAATCGGCGATCGCGGCCAGCTCGGCGATATGCGGGCGCATCGCCTTGGCGCCCAGCGCGCAATTGAGCCCCACGGTGAAGGGCTGCGCATGTTTGACCGAGATCCAGAAGGCCGAGGGCGTCTGCCCCGAAAGCGTGCGCCCCGAGGCATCGGTGATCGTGCCCGAAATCATCACCGGCAGCCGCGCGCCATGTTCGGCGAAGGCCTCGTTCGCGGCAAAGATCGCGGCCTTGGCGTTGAGCGTGTCGAAGATCGTCTCGATCAGGATCAGATCGGCGCCCCCGGCAATGAGCCCGCGGATCTGCGTGCCATAGGCGCGGCGCAGATCGTCGAAGGTGACGGCGCGATAGCCCGGATCGTTCACGTCGGGGCTGAGCGAGGCGGTGCGGTTCGTCGGCCCGACCGCACCGGCGACGAACCGGCGCCGCCCGTCGGTCGCCTCAGCCCGGTCCATCGCGCGCCGCGCGATCCGCGCCCCTTCGGCGTTGATGTCGAAAACCGCCTGCTCCATCCCGTAATCGGCCTGCGCAATGGTGGTGCCCGAAAACGTGTTCGTCTCGACGATATCGGCGCCCGCCATCGCATAGCGGAAATGGATCTCCTCGATCGCCTGCGGCTGGGTCAGCACGAGCAGATCGTTGTTGCCCTTCTGCGGGTGATCGGAATGATGCGCGCAGGCACAGGCGCCATGCGCGCAACCGGAATAATCGTCCTCGCCAAGGCCCAGCGCCTGGATCTGCGTGCCCATCGCCCCGTCGAGGATCAGGATCCGCTCGCGCACGAGCGCTTCGAGCGCGTGATAGGCCGGGGTTTTCGGCAGGATGAGGCTTTGCATCGCGTTTCTCCGCTGTTCGGGGCTTAGCTAGGCGCGCGGGGCGATGAGTTCAAACGCATAATGAACATGATGATCATGAGAATGATTCATGTTCGCATGCGGATTGCAGCGTGGAGGGGGCGCTGCCCCCGGCCTGCGGCCCCCCCGAGGTATTTTCGGCAAGATGAGAGCCGTCGAAGTCCTGGCACGACCGGCCCCTTTCATCTTGCATGAAATACCTCCGCCGGAGGCTCCCGCAGCCACCCCGGGCGCGACGCTGTTCAGCCGAGCGCCGCCTCCAGCCGCGCCCATTCCGCGGGCGCGGGCAGGCCAAGGCGGATCCAGCCCGGAGACCAGGGGAAGATCCGGCTCCAGATCCGGTGCCCTGCAAGGCGCTCCTGCGCCGCGATCGCGTCGGGCGTCTCGTAGCTGCGAAACAGCGCGGTGCCGCCGACAAGGCGCCAGCCCGCCACCGCCGCCAGCGCATCGAGCCGCGTGACATCCTCGGCAAGCCGCGCCACCGTCGCCGCATGCCAGGCGCGGTCGACCAGCGCGCGGCGCCCGATCTCGATCGCCGCGCCCGAGACAGGCCAGGGGCCGGCCATCTCCGCCAGCCGCGCGATCAGCGCCTCGGGGCCAAAGGCAAAGCCGAGGCGCAGCCCGGCAAGCCCCCAGAACTTGCCAAAGGAACGCAGCACCAGCGCTGGCCCCGGATCGCGCAACAGCGAAAGTTCGGGATCGGCATCGCCGAAACTCTCGTCGACGACGAGCAGCCCGACGCGATCCGCCAGCGCCCGCAGCGCCGCAGGCGCGTGGCGCTGCCCGTCGGGGTTGTTCGGGTTGACCACCACCGCCAGATCCGCCCCGGCGAGGGCCTCGAGCGTGGCGACCTCCTCAACCGCCCAGCCGGCGGCGCGCAGGCTTGCCCCGTGCTCGTTGTAGGTCGGCGCGAGCACCCGCGCCCGCCCCCGCGGGAGAAGATGCGGCACGAGCTGGATCGCCGCCTGCGCCCCGGCCAGTGCCACCCCCGGCGCCGCGGTCGCAAAGGCCTCGCCGGCCGCCGCAAGCAGCGCCGCCTTGGCCGAGGCGGTGGGCAGCTGCGTCCAGACCTCGGGCGGCAGATCGGGGAGCGGATAGGGCGCGCGGTTGATCCCCGTCGACAGGTCGATCCAGTCGCTGCCCCCGAACCGCTCCTTCGCCGTGTCGATATTGCCGCCATGATCGCGCATCAGAACCTCCAGATCGCGAAAGCCACCGCCAGGATCAGCACCGCCCCCAGCACCATCGCCCGCCGATAAAGCCCGAGCCCGCGCGCGAGATCCTGCGGCAGCGGATCGGGGGCGTCGGCGTTGAGCCAAGGCTCCTCGGCGATGCGATCACCATAGATCCGCGGCCCCGAAAGCCGTACGCCCAGCGCCCCGGCCAGCGCCGCCTCCGGCCAGCCGGCATTGGGCGAACGATGATGCCGCGCGTCCCGCTCCATCACGTCGAGCGCGCGCCCCGCACCCCGCCCCGCCGCCAGACCGAAAAGCACCCCGGTCAGCCGCGCCGGGATCAGGTTGACGACATCGTCGATCCGCGCCGAGGCCCAGCCGAATGCCTCGTGCCGCGGCGTGCGATGACCGATCATCGAATCGAGCGTGTTGATCGCCTTGTAGGCGGCAATCCCGGGCAGGCCGGCGACCGTCCCCCAGAAGAGCGGCGCGACGATGCCGTCGGAGCTGTTCTCGGCGAGGCTCTCGAGCGCGGCCCGCGCCACCCCGGCCTGATCGAGCTGCTCCGGATCGCGCCCGACGATCATCGACACCGCCTGCCGCGCCCCGGCAAGATCCCCGGCCAGGAGCGGGCGCGCCACCGCGGCGACGTGATCGTGCATCGAACGCAGCGCGACAAGCGGCCAGGCGAGGAACCCGCCGATCAGGATGCCGATCCAGTTCGCCGGCAGGAAGATCTGCACCAGCCCACCGATCCCCGCCGCCGCAGCGATCACCACCCCCGCCGCGGCCAGGCCCAACAGGCGCCGGTTCGGGCCCTCGCGGTTCCAGCTGGCATCGAGCCGCGCGATCAGCGCGCCGAGCCAGGTCACCGGATGGCCGATCCCGCGAAACAGCGGCGCCGGCCAGCCGATGGCGAGGTCGATCGCCATCGCGACCAGCATCATCGCGGCAAAATTCATCGTTCCCCTCCCGTGATGCGGCGCAACCCGCGCCAACCCGCCGCGCGCACCGCCGCGGCCGCCCCCGCAGGGATCGTTCCGGGGGCAAAGATCAGCCCCCGCGCCGCCCCGGTATGCGCCCGGATCCAGCCGAGCGCACCAAGTTCCTGCGCGAGATCCGGCGCCGTCTCCTCGGCAGGGCCGCGGCGCGCGGAGCAACGCGCCGCACTTTCCGAAGCGAGCGCCGCACAGGTCGCGAGATCCGGCGCCCGGCGCCACGCGACGACGAGATCGGAGATATCGGCGAAATCCGCGTCGCGCGGATCGGTCCGGCTTGGTCCGCCGCAAAACCCGCCAAGCAGATCGTAGCGCGGCAGCGGGGGCAATTCCGCAAGCGCGGCACCCCGGCGCGAGGCCCAGAGCAACCGCTCGGGCGACGGGAACATCAGCGGATCGGAGGCGCCTTCGACCGCGATGCAGGCGCGGGCGAGCGCTTCGGGCGGCCCTGCCCAACTCGCAAGCCGCGCAAGCGCGACCAGTGCCGCCGTCGAAACCCCGGTGCCGAGACCTGGGTCCACCATCGAACGGAGGTGAACGCGACCGGTCAGAGTCAGACCCGATTCCAGCAGAAAACGCCTCGCACGGGACGGCGAGAGCCCCGCGCCCGACAGTGCCAGCCGTGGCCCTCCGGGGCGCATCGAGGCTGTCACCCCCAGACCGGGAGCCGGCAGCGAGACCAGGGCAATCGGCCCCTCCGACCCGATCCGCCCCTGCAGCCACTCTCCGAAATGGCCAGGCACATGCAGCGCCGCCCTCATGCGAAGACCCGGTTCACGCCGGCAATCGACCACTGCCCCCCGGGCAAGGCAACGAGATGGGTGAGCGAGAGCGGCGCAACCTGAAAGGCCAGCGCTGCGGGCACCGAGCCAAGCGCCAGCGCGAGCGCGGCGCGCACGGTGCCGGCGTGGGCCACCACGGCAACACGCCCGCCCTGTGCGCCGATCTCCGCCAGCGCGGGCGCCGCGCGGGCGCAAAGATCGGCAAAGCTCTCGCCCCCGGGCGGGCGTTCGGCTGCAAGCGCCTCGGGCTCCAGCGCACCAAGATCGGGCAGATCGGCGAAAGGCACCCCTTCCCAGGCGCCGAAATCCTGCTCCCAGAGACGATCGTCAGCGGCAACCTCCGCCCCGGGCCAGAGCGCCTGCGCGGTCTGGCGGCAGCGCAGCGCCGGGCTCGCCACCACGGAAACCGCCCCGCAAGCCGCCCGCAGCGCCGCAAGCTCCGCCTCCCCGGGCAGATCCGCCGCGACATCGCGCCGCCCCGCAAGCCGCCCGCCATGCACCGCCGGCGCATGTCGGATCAGCAGCAGTTCCGTCGCCCCCTCCCGCAGCATCGTCGCATTTCTCCTTCCGCAGCCGCGCCATTTCTGCTTTGTCTGCGCGCGGGGGACAAGGGGCAGGAACACGGGCGGCGCGAAGCAGATGGCACGCATCCTTTTGATCACCGGCGGCGCACGCTCGGGCAAGAGCACGCTGGCCGAGGCGCGCACGCTCGAACTTGGCAGCCCGGCGCATTACATCGCCACCGCCCAGGCCTTCGACGCCGAGATGGAGGCGCGCATCGCCCTTCACCGCGCGCGTCGCGGCCCCGAATGGCGCACCCACGCCGAGCCGCTCGCCCTGCGCGCGGCGCTTTGCGCCACCGATGATGCGCCGCGGCTCGTCGATTGCCTCACGCTCTGGCTCACCAACCTGATGCTGGGCGGGCACGACTGGGAGGCAGCCGCGCGCGAGATGATCGCCGCCCTGCCCGCGCTTACCGCGCCGGTGGTCTTCGTCTCCAACGAGGTGGGGCTCGGCATCGTGCCCGACAACCGCCTCTCCCGCGAGTTCCGCGATGCCGCGGGTTTTCTCAACCAATGGGTCGCCGCGGCGGCGGATGAGGTGATCTTCACCGTCGCGGGCCTGCCGATGAAGGTGAAATGATGAAATTCCAATCCCTTGCCGAGATCGCCACGCTGGCCGATCAGCTTCCCGCGCGCGATGAGGCCGCCCTTGCCGAAGCGCAGGCGCGCGAAGACAGCCTGACGAAGCCGCCGGGGTCGCTCGGCCGGCTCGAAGAGCTCGCGCTCTTCATGGCGGGCTGGCGCGGCACCGCCCGGCCCGAGATCGGCACCGCCCAGGCGCTGGTTTTTGCCGGCAATCACGGCGTCTGCGCGCAGGGGGTGAACCCCTATCCGCAGGAAGTCACCGCGCAGATGGTGGCGAATTTCGAACATGGCGGCGCAGCGATCAACCAGCTCTGCCGGGTGAACGGTGCCGATCTGAAGGTGATCGCGCTCGACCTCGACCGCCCGACCGCCGATTTCACCGAAGCCCCGGCGATGAGTGAGGCAGAGACGCTCGCCGCGATGAACGCGGGCGCCGCGGCGGTGGATCCCGCGGCCGATGTGCTGATCCTCGGCGAGATGGGGATCGGCAATTCGACGATCGCCGCGGCGCTGGCGGCGGCGCTTTTCGGTGCGACGCCGGCCGATTGGGTCGGGCCTGGCACCGGCTCGGACGACGCCGGGATCCGGCGCAAGATCGCGGCGATCGACAAGGGTCTCGCGCGGCATGCGGGGCTTGACCCGATGCAGGTGCTCGCCGCGCTCGGCGGGCGCGAGCAGGCGGCGATCTGTGGCGCGGTGCTGGCCGCGCGCGCCCAGCGCACGCCCGTGATCCTCGACGGGTTCATCTGCACCGCGAGTGCCGCGCCGCTTTACGCCGCCGATCCGCGGCTTCTCGACCATTGCCTGGTCGGCCATGCCTCGGCCGAGCCCGGCCATCGCCGGCTGATCTCGGCACTCGGCAAGCGCGCCGTGCTCGAATTCGACATGCGGCTTGGCGAGGGTTCGGGCGCCGCGGTCGCGCTTGGCATCCTGCGCTCGGCGCTCGCTTGCCACAACGGCATGGCGACCTTCGCCGAGGCGGGCGTGAGCGACGCATGATCGCGCGGCTGCGCCACCGGCTGGCCGAGGCGCAGCTCGCGCTGATGCTGCTGTCGCGGCTGCCGGCCGGGCGCCTGCCCGAGCCCGCCCCGGGCATCGCCGCGGCGATCTGGGCCTTTCCGCTGGCGGGGGCGCTGCTCGGCCTGATCGCCGGGGGCGTGCTTTCCGCCGGGCTCGCGCTTGGCCTTCCGCTGCCGCTCGCCGCGGGGCTGGCGCTTGTCGCGCAGATCATGGCGAGCGGCGCGCTGCACGAGGACGGGCTTGCCGATCTCGCCGACGGGCTCTGGGGCGGGCGCGACAGGGCGCGGCGGCTCGAGATCATGCGCGATTCGCGCATCGGCTCCTATGGGGTGCTGGCGCTGCTGCTTGGCGTCGGTTTGCGCTGGCAGGCGCTGAGCCTTGCCTCAGGCGCCGGCGCGGGTGCGGCCACCGCCGCGCTCGTGGCGCTTGGTGCGAGCTCGCGGCTGGCGCCCGCGCTCCTGCTTGCCACCCTGCCCCCGGCGCGCAGTGACGGCATGGGCCGACGCGCGAGCGGCGTCACGCCGGGCGGGCTTTTCGTCGCGCTGCTGCTCGCCCTCGCCGTGCTGATCCCGCTGCAGGGCAGCACCGCGATCGGCATCCTCGCTCTGCAGGCCCTGCTCACCCTCGGCCTCGGCCTGCTCGCGCTCCGCCGTCTCGGCGGACAGACCGGCGATGTGCTCGGCGCCGGGCAGCAGCTCGCCGAAATCGGCGGCTGGCTGGTGATCTGCGCCACGATCGCGCGCTGAATTTCCGAATGCAGCAAAACGGTTAGCCGGAACCCGGAACACGAAAGGCCGCCCCGAAGGGCGGCCTTTTGCGTCTTTCCAGTTTTCACTGGTGCCGGTGAAGGGACTCGAACCCCCGACCCCATCATTACGAATGACGTGCTCTACCAGCTGAGCTACACCGGCAACGGAGGCGCAACTAGCATGCCCGCGCCGGGATGTGTAGCCCTATTTTTCACTCTCCGGCTTCGCCGCCTCCGCATCCCCTTCGACGGCATCCAGCACCTCGGCATCGGCCACCGGCTCCGGGGCCGCCTCGGGCTTGCCCACGATCAGCGGCAGCATCTCCGCCCCATGCGGCAGCGGCGTCGCGTTCTGCGCCGGCTCGCGCCAGCTCAGCGTGTCGAACCCGCCGCAATTGTCGCAAACCGGCGTCCAGTCCGCCTGGATGTTCTGACATTTGTCACAGCACCATTGCGGCCCCCGCGGCGCGCTCAGCGCCCGCGCCAGCCAGCCGCGCACCACGGCGTCGTCGGCCCCTTCGCCCCGTTCCACCGCCGCCATCAGCGTCAGCACACGCGAGGTCGGATGCGTCTCCACGAGATCGCCAAGCGCGCGACGCGCCTCGGGGAAATCCTCCGCCGCGATGTTGAGCTCGGCGCGCAGGAGTTTCGTCTCCTCGTGATCGGGGCGCAAGGTCAGCAGCTTGCCAAAGCGCTTGAGCCGATCGGCAGGCGCCTCGTCGGGGACGATCTCGGCATAGGCGGCCGCCAGATCGGGATGCGGCTGCGCCTCCCAGGCCTTCTGCACCACACGCGCGGCATTCTTCGGGCTGCCCTTGGCGATATAGGCACGCGCCGCCATCACCGCGGCGGGGATAAGGTCGGGCGAGGCCTTGTTCGCCGCGATCGCCGCCTCGCGCGCCTCGATGCTGGCGCCCTCGTCGAGCACGTCCTTCGCCTCCTGCAGCGCGAGCACCGCATCGCGACGCTTGTGCACGTCCTTCGGAAGCAACCCCTGGCGCAGCTTTGCCTGAAGCACCTCGCGCGCGCCCTTCCAGTCGCCCTTTTCCTCCTGCAGCTTCAGCAGCGTGTCCTGCACCTCGCCATGTTTCGGCTTCAGCGCATAGGCCTTTTCCGCAAGCTTCAGCGCGGTCTCGGTGTCGCCCTCGGCAAGCTTCTGCCGCAACAGCCCGCGGATCCCGACGAAACGCGTGCGATCGTCGCCCAGAAGCCGCTTGTAGACCACCGTCGCCTTGCGCGTGTCGCCCGAGACCTCGGCCGCCTGCGCAGTCAGCAGGTTGGTCAGGTCGGGCCGGTCGAGGAAACGCTCGGCACGCGCCGCCTTCGACATCGCGAGCCGCCCCTCGCCGGAGGCGATGGCCAGCATCCCCTCGCCCAGCGCCTCATAGCCCTTGCGCTCGCGGTTGCGGTCGAAATAGCGGCTGATCGCCGTCTCGTCGCCATTGAGGAAGCGCAGCAGCGCGACGAGGAACCCGACCACCCGGATCACCAGCCAGACCGCGAGGAAGCCGAGGATCGCGACGATCACCGCCTGCAGCGGGCCAAGGGTGAACTCCTTGCCGAGCGCGATGATGCGGATCCCCTCCGCGCTGTCGGCCAGATGCGCCGCGCCAAGCGTCAGCGCCGCCACCACCACGAGGAAAACCGCGATCTTCACGAAAGACCAGACCATCGTGACCTCCTCACTTCACCGATTGCGCCAGGTCGACGACGGCCTGCGCCGCCGTCAGCCGGGCCTTTGCCTGCGCCACCCAATCGGCGAGCGGGGCCTGACCGGCCTCGGGCAGGGTGCCGATCTCGGTCACCGCCTTCGACAGATCGCCGGCATCCACCGCCGCCTGCGCGCGCGACAGCACCGCATCCGGGTCGCTGCCCTCACGCGGCTCGAGCGAGCGCGCCCCGGTCTGCGCCATCAGGAAGGCGCCGATCCGGTCGGTAAGCTTGTCCCCCGCCGTCGCCTTGCGCGCCGCGGCAAGCGCCGCCCGCGCCGCATCGGGGAAATTCGCCTGCAGCGTGGCAAGGCCCGGAACATCGCCCTTGAGCACCTCGGGCAGGGCAAGCCCCGCCGCCTCGGCATCGGCCAGAGCCGGCGCGAGCGGCGCCCCGGCGTCGAAGGCAGCCCCGATTCGCGCCACCGCCGCCTGCGCCATCGCGCGCCGCGCCGCCGCCTCGGATTGCGCGCGCAACTCGGCGGCCTGCGCCTCGGCGGCGTCGATCTTCGCCTTCGCCTCGGCCGCGGCCGCCGTGATCTCCTCCTGCGAGGCCGCCGCGGGGCCAACCTTTGCAAGCTCACCCTTCAGCGCGTCGATCTGCCCCTGCAGCGCGGCCGCATCCCCGCCGAGATCCCCGCCGCCCACCGGCCGGTTCTCGAGCGCAGTGATCCGCCCCTCGAGCGCAGTGATCCGGTCGCCGAGCGCCCGAGACGCTGCGCTGGCCTCATCAAGCGCCGTCTGCACGCCGGAAAGATCCGGCGCGGGCGGCGTCGCCGATTTCAGCACCGCCAATTCCTTGGTCAGCGCGTCGATCTTCGCCGCCTGATCGGTGAGCTTCGCCTCGGTATCCGGGACGCTCGCCTGCGGCAGCGGCAGCAAAGCCGCGAGCTGCGGCGGCAGGTTCGGCAGCGCGTAAATCGTCGCCCCCGCCCCCAGCGCGGCCGCGATCACCCCACCAAGGACAAGCGGGACAAAACCACCCCGACGCGGCGCGGGAGCCGGCGCAGCCGCCGGTTTTTCATCGGCTGGTTTTTCCGCCTCCGCCTCAGGGGCCTCCTCGGCGGGTTCGGAGATTTCCTCCGCCCCGAGCAGCGAAGTCACCGGGGTGGTCTCCGTCGTAAGCGACTCGGCCTCTTCCGGCTCCGGTTGAACCAGCTCGTCGGTTTCCGCAGCGGGGGACGCCTGTTCCTCCGCCGTGGCCTCATCGGTCGGGGTCTCTTCCACCCGGGGCTCGAGGGCATCGTCCGACGCTGAATTGCGGGCTTTCGTTTCTTCCACGGTCTCTCCTCCAATTCCGCGCGAAATCCCGCGCGCCTCGAACGCTTTGCCCCAGTCTAGTGAGGCAACCCCCTGCGCTCAACCCGCCTCACCCGCGCCGATCAGTCGCTGCAAGGCCTCGAGCAGCGCCTCGGCATCCGGCCTCGGGGCAACCTCGCACCGTTCGATCGGCAGGGTTGCACAACTTTGCGCGATCGCGGGGGAAAGCGGCGCGAGCCAGAGCGGCGCACGCGCCCCCCGGGCCGCCTCGGCCAGAAGCCGCCCGCTGCGCGGTGAAAACACCGGCACGAGCAGCGGCGCCTCCGCCGCCAATGCCGCCCGAAGTTCGGCGCCGGGCGGCTGCGGATCCTGCCGATAGACCACGGCCTCGATCGTCTCTATTCCGGCGGAATTAAGCGCTTCGGCCATCGAAAACGCTACCTCCGCACCGCGCGCATGCAAGAGCTTTCCCCCGGGCGGCGCCGCGCGGATCAGCTCTGCCAGCGCGGCCCCGTCGCCTGGCCCCTCGATCACTGCAAACCCCGCCGCACACGCCGCCTCGCCCGTGCGGGCGCCGACGCAATAGGCGCGCCGCCCCCTCGGCGCGGATATGGCGGCCACCGGCGCCACGGCCTGTTCCGAGGTGAAGATCAGGTTTTCCGCCTCCGGCAGCGCGGCCCCGGTCGGCACGATTTCAAGCAACGGCGCGACGAGAACCGGCCAATCCGCCCCGAAACGCGCGCGAAACTGCTGCGCAAACCGTTCCGATCCGGCGCGCGGGCGCGTCAGCAGAAGGGTGGGGCGGTCTTCGGGCAGGCGGATCACGGCGTGTCCCGGGATTGTGCGAGCTTCCCCCCGGTGTTACCTGCGAAGGGATGATCGCGCAACCGAAGCCCATGACCAGACCGCTCCTCTTCCTCGGACTCGAATCGAGCTGCGACGACACCGCCGCCGCGGTGGTGCGCGTCTCGGATGCGAGGGCGGAGATCCTTTCCTCCACCGTCGCAGGCCAGGTCGCGCTGCATGCGGCCTATGGCGGCGTGGTGCCCGAGATCGCGGCGCGCGCCCATGCCGAGCGGCTGGATCTCTGCGTCGAGACGGCGCTGGCGGAGGCCGGGATCGGGCTCGAGGCGCTCGATGGCGTCGCGGTGACCGCCGGCCCCGGGCTGATCGGCGGGGTGATGTCGGGCGTGATGTGCGCCAAGGGCATCGCCGCCGGCGCCGGGCTGCCGCTGATCGGGGTGAACCACCTTGCCGGCCATGCGCTGACGCCGCGGCTGACCGACGGGCTCGATTTCCCCTATCTGCTGCTGCTCGTTTCCGGCGGACACTGCCAGTTCCTGCTCGTGCACGGGCCGGAGAAATTCACCCGGCTTGGCGGTACGATCGACGATGCCCCGGGCGAGGCCTTCGACAAGACGGCAAAGCTGCTTGGCCTGCCGCAGCCGGGCGGCCCCGCGGTCGAGACCGAGGCCGCCAGCGGTGATCCGAAGGCCTTCGCCTTTCCGCGCCCGCTGCTCGACCGTCCGGGCTGTGACATGTCCTTTTCCGGGCTGAAGACGGCGCTGCTGCGCGCCCGCGATGCCGAGGTCACCGCCCATGGCGGGTTGCGGCGTCAGGCGCGCCGCGATCTCTGCGCCGGGTTTCAGGCGGCCGTCACCGACGTTCTGGCGGAGAAATCGCGACGTGCGCTGCGAGACTATCTCGCCCTGAACCCGGTGAAGCCTGCCTTTGCGGTGGCCGGTGGCGTCGCGGCGAACAAGGCCATTCGGGCAAGGTTGGAGACGGTTGCCGCTGAATTCGGCGCCGAGTTCACGGCCCCGCCGCTGCGCCTTTGTACCGACAACGCCGCGATGATCGCCTTCGCCGGGATCGAGCGGTTCCGCACCGGGGCGCGCGACGGGATGGACCTGACCGCCCGCCCGCGCTGGCCGCTTGACCAGACGGCGCCCGGCATGCTCGGCTCCGGCAAGAAGGGGGCGAAGGCATGACCATCGGCATACTCGGCGCAGGCGCCTTCGGCACCGCCCTGGCCGTCGCATTGGCGCGCAACGGGGCAGTCACGCTTTGGGCGCGCGACCCGACGCAGGCCGCGGAGATGCAGCAGACGCGGCGCAACGAGCGGCGTCTGCCTGGGGTGACGCTACCGGAAAACGTCTCTGTCACGGCGGAAATCGCCGATATTTCCGGGTGTGAGACGCTGCTTCTCGCGGTGCCGATGCAGCAGCTCGGCGCTTTCCTGCGGGATCACGCGCGCCTCTTCGAAGGCAAGACGCTTGTTTCCTGCTCGAAGGGGGTCGATCTCGCGACCGGGCGCGGAGCCGTGGCGCTGATCACGGAAACCTGCCCGCAGGCACGCCCCGCCGTGCTCACCGGGCCAAGCTTTGCCGCCGATATCGCCCGCGGCCTGCCCACGGCGCTGACGCTCGCCGTCGCCGAAGAGGCCGAAGTACTGCAAGAGCAGCTTTCCACCCCCGTACTGCGGCTCTATCGCACCTCCGACCTTACCGGGGCCGAACTTGGCGGCGCGCTGAAGAATGTGATCGCCATCGCCGCCGGCGTGGTGATCGGCGCCGGTCTGGGCGATTCGGCCCGCGCCGCGCTGATGACCCGCGGTTTCGCCGAGATGAGTCGCCTCGCGCTGTGCCTCGGCGCGCGGGCGGAGACGCTTTCGGGCCTGTCCGGTTTCGGCGACCTGGTGCTCACCTGCACCTCGGCGCAATCGCGCAACTTCCGCTATGGCCAGGCCCTCGGCCGCGCGGAGGACTTCGATCCGAACACCACGGTCGAGGGGGTCGCCACCGCGAAAGCAGTCTCTGTTCTGGCGAAAAAGCACGGAATTGAGATGCCCGTCACCGACATGATCGCCGCGCTCGTCGCGCAGAAAGTCACCATCGGCGAGGCCGTCCAAATGCTGATGTCCCGCCCGCTCAAGGAGGAATGACCATGCTTTACGCCATCATCTGCCGCGACAAGCCCGGTGCGTTGCAGACGCGCCTCGACACCCGGGCCGAGCACCTCGCCTATATCGAGAAGACCGGTATCGTGAAGATGGCCGGCCCCTTCCTCGAAGAGGGGCAGATGGTCGGCTCGCTGGTGATCGTCGAGGCCGACAGCCTTGCCGCCGCGCAGGATTGGGCCGCGAGCGACCCCTATGCCAAGGCCGGTCTGTTCGAGAGCGCCTCGGTCAGCGAATGGAAGAAGGTCATCGGCTGATGGCGAAATGGCTGTTCAAGTCGGAACCGAACAAGTTCTCCTGGGACATGCTGGTCGCCAAGGGCGAGGCGGGCGAGGAATGGGACGGGGTGCGCAACTACCTCGCGCGCAACAACATGCGCGCGATGAAGGTCGGTGACCGCGGCTTTTTCTACCATTCCAACATCGGCAAGGAGATCGTCGGCATCGCCGAGGTCTGCGCCGAGGCGCATCATGATTCGACGACCGAAGATCCGCGCTGGGATTGCGTCGACATTCGCGCGGTGCGGCCCTTTGTCCGCCCTGTGACGCTGGCCGAGGTGAAGGCCGATCCGCGGCTTGAAAACATGTCGCTGGTGACGAGCATGCGGCTGTCGGTACAACCGGTGACCGAAGAGGAATGGAAGCTCCTTTGCGAACTTGGCGGCGTCGATCCGTGAATAAAAAGGAGGGCCCCGGCACCCCTACCAGGACCCTCCTCACCCCACGTGCTCCCCTACGCACCACACGTGAAACTGTCTAACGGGTCCTGACCATCCTGGCCGGTAAGTTCTGTCTAGCGGAACAGGTGATTCCCTTCAACCTGTGTTTCTGGACAATATGACGTAACTTCAATGGGTTGATGGAAGTTTCCATTAACCATGTCACACCGAATGCACGGAGCCGCATGAGACCATGAAGGAATTCGTTCTCGTCGCGCATGGCGCGCCCTCGGACCCGGAGGCCCCTGATGCCTGGCTCAAGGCGCTGGCCGAACGTGTGAGCGCATACGCGCCCGATTGCCTGCTAAGGGGGGCAACGCTGGCAAAGCCCGGCTCTCTCGAGGCCGCACTGACCGGGCTGCGGGCACCGACGATCTATCCGTTCTTCATGGCGGAGGGCTGGTTCACCCGCGAGGAACTTCCGCGGCGTCTTGCGGCGCTGGGGGTCGCGGCGCCGATCCTTTCGCCTTTCGGAACCGATCCGGATCTGCCGGCGCTGATCGCCGATGTGACTACCACAGCGGCGAAATCCGCAGGAATAGAGCCTGATTCCATTGATCTTCTGCTGGCGGCACATGGCTCGCGCCGCGCGCATCGTTCAAAGGACTCGGCCCATGCGATGGCCGAACGACTCCGCCGGATCACTCCCTTTGCGACGATTCGCGTCGGCCTGATCGAGGAGCCCCCATTCCTCGAAGAGGTCGCCGCGCAAAGCCCGCAGGCGCTATGCCTGCCCTTCTTCGCCCTGCGCGCCGGCCATGTCGTCGGCGACATTCCCGAAGCGCTGGCGAAAGCCGGGTTCCGGGGGCTTCTGCTTCCGGCGATCGGCGAACATGCACAGGTGCCGCAGATGATCGCCCGCGCGCTGCAGCGAGCCGAGGTCTGAGCGCGATCGCCCCCTCCGCGCATGACAGGGTTTGTCACGCAACTGTCACACAACATTTGCATAAGCGTCACGGGCAGCCCCTAGGACGAGCCCGAGGCCGCGACCGGCCCCGCATGTGAACTTTCAGGAGTGCTCCATGAACACCGTCAAACTCAGCGTCTCGGCTCTGGCCATCGTCGCCGCTTCGGCTTCGGGCGCGCTCGCCCGCGACCAGATCCAGTCGGCCGGCTCCTCGACCGTGCTGCCCTACGCCACCATCGTCGCCGAAGCCTTCGGCGAAAACTTCGACTTCCCGACCCCGGTCGTGGAAGGCGGCGGCTCGGGTGCCGGCCGCAAGAAGCTCTGCGAAGGCGTGGGCGAAAACACCATCGACATCGCGAACTCGTCCTCGCGCATCAAGCAGTCGGACATCGACACCTGCAAGGCGAACGGCGTCGACGAGATCATGGAAGTCCGCTTCGGCTATGACGGCATCGTCTTCGCCTCGGACGTGAACGGCCCGGAATTCGCCTTCACCCCCGCCGACTGGTACAACGCGATCGCCGCCGAGGTGATGAAGGACGGCAAGCTCGTCGCCAACCCGAACAAGACCTGGCACGACGTGAACCCGAACTTCCCGGATCAGGCGATCCTGACCTTCATCCCGGGCACCAAGCACGGCACCCGTGAAGTGTTCGACACCAAGGTCATCGAAGCCGGCTGCAAGGCCACCGGCGCCGAAGAAGCCTTCGTCGCCGCCAAGGGCGAAGACGGCTCGAAAGAGTGCCTCAACCTGCGCACCGACGGCGTTTCGGTCGACATCGACGGCGACTACACCGAGACCCTCTCGCGCCTCGACGCCAACAAGAACGCCTTCGGCGTCTTCGGCCTGTCGTTCTACGAGAACAACACCGACAAGCTGCGCGTCGCCACGATGGACGGCATCGTTCCCTCGACCGAGACCGTCGCGAACGGCACCTACCCGGTGTCGCGCCCGCTCTTCTTCTACGTGAAGAAGGCGCATATCGGCGTCGTCCCGGGCCTGCAGGAATACATCGACTTCTTCGTCTCCGACGAGATGGCCGGCCCGAACGGCCCGCTCGCGGCCTACGGCCTCGTGTCGGACCCGGAACTGGCGAAGACCCAGGAAATGGTGAAGAACGACGTGGCGATGGGCCCGCTGAACTGATCCGTCTCTGATCTACGGTGGCGCCTTCGGGCGCCACCATCCTTTTGCTTCGGATGATCCCATGAGCATCGGCCTTCTTTCCCTGATCGTGATCGCCCTCGCGGTCGTTGGCTATCTCGTCGGACGGCGCCTCGCGCTCGTGAAGGCCGGCGGAGATATCCGGAAATTGCATTCCTTGCCCGGCTATTACGGACAGACCGTCTTCCTCTTCACCGCCGTTCCCGCGCTCGTGCTTCTCGCGATCTGGCTGCTCGTCCAGCCGCTCGTGATCGAGGCGCGCGTGGGCGCGATGATCACCGCCGACGACATCCCCCAGGGCAGTTCCGTCGGCCTGGTGATGACCGACGTGCGCCGCATCGCCGGCGGTCTCGACCTCGTGCTTGCGCAGGGCAAGCTCACCGAGGGTGAGATCACCACGATGCGCGCCGACTTCTCGAACATCCGCTCGCGGCTCGGCGAGGTCGGTGTCGCGCTCGGCTCCGACGTGAAGCCGAGCGTCTTCGAGGCCGCCAAGAGCTACCGCAAGCTCGCCCTCGACGGGCGTCTCGGCATGACCATCGCAGTGCTGGCGCTGGCGCTGGCCGGCTTTGGCTATGCGCTCTCGCGGATCCGCCCCGAGTTCCGCGCCCGCAACGTGTCCGAAAGCTTCGTGCGCGTGCTGCTGATCGGCGCCTCGCTCGTTGCGATCCTGACCACCGTCGGCATCGTGCTTTCGCTCGTCTTCGAGACGATCCACTTCTTCCGCCTCTACCCGGCGAAGGATTTCTTCTTCAACCTGACCTGGAGCCCGAAGTTCGGCGGCGGCTCGGAACTCGGCATCTGGCCGCTGATCTGGGGCACGCTCTACATCTCCTTCATCGCGCTGCTCGTCGCCGTTCCGGTCGGCACCTTCGCCGCGATCTTCCTCGCGGAATACGCCTCGAAGAAGGTCCGCGCGGTGGCGAAGCCGCTGCTCGAGGTGCTCGCCGGCATCCCGACCATCGTCTACGGTCTCTTCGCACTGATCACGATCGGCCCGGTCCTGCGCGATTACTTCGCGCAGCCGCTCGGCCTCGGTTCCTCCTCGAGCTCGGTGATGACCGCGGGCCTGGTGATGGGCATCATGCTGATCCCCTTCGTCTCCTCGCTCTCCGACGACATCATCAACGCGGTGCCGCAGGCGATGCGCGATGGCTCCTATGGCCTGGGCGCGACGCAGTCGGAAACGGTGAAACAGGTGATCCTGCCCGCCGCTCTGCCCGGCATCGTCGGTGCGATCCTGCTCGCCGCCTCGCGCGCGATCGGTGAAACGATGATCGTGGTGCTCGGCGCCGGCGCCGCGGCGAAGATGTCGCTCAACCCCTTCGAGGCGATGACCACCGTCACCGTCAAGATCGTCAGCCAGCTCACCGGTGACACCGAATTCGCCTCGCCCGAGACGCTCGTCGCCTTCGCCCTCGGCCTGACGCTCTTCGTCTTCACGCTCGGCCTGAACGTCCTCGCGCTCTACATCGTGCGCAAATATCGGGAGCAATACGAATGACCGCCGAGGCCACGAACATCCCCGCCGCAAGCCGCCCGTCGCTCTACAAGACCGACCCGCGCACGAAACGGCGCAACGCCGCCGAGAAGCGCTTCCGCCTCTATGGCATCGCCGCGGTCTCCTTCGGTGTGCTGGCGCTCGTCGTGCTGCTGAGCTCGGTGCTCGGCTCCGGCCTCAGCGCCTTCCGCCAGACCTTCCTGACGATGCAGGTGCCGCTCGATGCCGCCGTGCTCGACCCGACGGGCAACCGCAACCCCGCCGATCTCGCGAAGCTGACGACGATCACCTACAACAAGTTCCTCAGCGATGCGCTGGAAGCCGAACTGACCGAGAAGGGCCTGATGCCCGAGGGCATGAAGTCCAAGGAAATCAACGGGCTGATCTCGAAGGAAGCAGCCGCGCAGCTGCGCAATGCCGTGCTTGCGAACCCCGAGATAATCGGCCGGACGATCTCTTTCGAGGCGCTGGCGAACGGCCGTATCGACGGTTTCTTCAAGGGCCGCGTGACGATGGAGAGCGCCAAGCTCGACAGCAACGTCTCGCCCGAGCAGCTCCAGCTCGCGCAGGCGATGCGCGACGCCGGGCTGATCGGCTTGCGCTTCAACTGGGGCTTCATCACCGCGCCCGATGCCTCGGAGCTGCGCCCGGAGGCCGCGGGCCTCGGCGTCGCGATCATCGGTTCGGCCTATATGATGCTGGTGGTGCTCGTGCTCTCGCTGCCGATCGGCGTCGCCGCCTCGATCTATCTCGAGGAATTCGCGGCGAAGAACTGGTTCACCGACCTGATCGAGGTGAATATCGCCAACCTCGCGGCGGTGCCCTCGATCGTCTTCGGTATCCTCGGCCTGGCCGTCTTCATCAACTTCGCCGGCCTGCCGCAGAGTTCGCCGCTCGTCGGTGGTCTGGTGCTGACGCTGATGACGCTGCCGACGATCATCATCGCCACCCGCGCCGCGCTGAAGGCGGTGCCGCCCTCGATCAAGGATGCGGCGCTCGGCATCGGGGCCTCGAAGACGCAGACGATCTTCCACCACGTCCTGCCGCTCGCGATGCCCGGCATCCTGACCGGCACGATCATCGGCCTGGCCCAGGCGCTCGGCGAAACCGCGCCGCTGCTGCTGATCGGCATGGTCGCCTTCGTGCGCGACTACCCCGCCGCCCCGCCGGAGGGCTTCCTCGATCCCGCCTCGGCGCTGCCGGTGCAGGTCTACAATTTTACGCAACGGGCGGATCCCGCCTTCATCGAACGCGCCTCCGGTGCCATCATCGTGCTGCTCGTCTTCCTGCTGGTGATGAACATCCTCGCGATCATCTTGCGCCGCCGCTTCGAGCGCCGCTGGTAAGGAAACGACCATGAACGATATGCGACTGACGGAGAGAGCCGTGACTTCGACCGAAATCAAGATCGCCGCACGCAAGGTGCAGGTCTATTACGGCGCCACTCATGCCATCAAGGATGTCGATGTCGACATCCTCGACAAGACCGTGACCGCTTTCATCGGCCCCTCGGGCTGTGGCAAGTCGACCTTCCTGCGCTGCCTCAACCGGATGAACGACACGATCCCGATCTGCCGGGTCGAGGGCGACATCCTGCTCGACGGCGAGGACATCTACGACAAGAAGGTCGACCCGGTGCAGCTGCGCGCCCGTGTCGGCATGGTGTTCCAGAAGCCGAACCCCTTCCCGAAATCGATCTATGACAACGTCTCCTACGGGCCGAAGATCCACGGCCTGGTGAAGAACAAGGCCGAGCTCGACGAGATCGTCGAAAGCTCGCTGCGCAAGGCCGCGCTCTGGAACGAGGTCAAGGACCGTCTCGACGCGCCCGGCACCGGGCTTTCGGGCGGCCAGCAGCAGCGCCTGTGCATCGCGCGCGCCGTCGCCACCTCGCCCGAGGTGCTCCTGATGGACGAGCCCTGCTCCGCCCTCGACCCGATCGCCACGGCCCAGGTCGAGGAGCTGATCGACGAGCTGCGCGAGAATTTCTCGGTCGTCATCGTGACCCACTCGATGCAGCAGGCCGCGCGCGTCAGCCAGCGCACCGCCTTCTTCCACCTCGGCAACCTGGTGGAATACGGCGAAACCGGGCAGATCTTCACCAATCCGAACGATCCCCGGACCGAAAGCTACATCACCGGCCGCATCGGCTGACGGAGGAAATTCAATGAGCCAACATATTGTCAGCGCCTTCGACCGCGATCTCGAGGCGGTTCAGGCGATGGTCGTGAAGATGGGCGGTCTGGTCGAGGCGCAGCTGCTCGATGCGGCGCTCGCGCTCGAAACCCGCGACGAGGAGCTGGCCGAGGAAGTGCGCAAGCGCGACAAGGCCGTCGACAAGCTCGAGGAGCAGATCAACGAGGAAGCGGCGCGGCTGATCGCGCTGCGCGCTCCGGCGGCCTCGGATCTGCGCGTCGCGCTTTCGGTGATCAAGATCGCCGGCAGTCTCGAGCGCGTCGGCGATTATTCGAAGAACATCGCCAAGCGCTCCAAGGTGCTGATGGCGATGCCCGCGATCAACGGCTCGACCGGCGCGATCCGGCGCATGGCGCAGACCACCGAGACGATGCTGAAGGACGCGATCGACAGCTACATCCAGCGCGACGAGAAGCTGGCCGCCGACGTGCGCGCCCGCGACATCGAAGTGGACCAGATGTACAACGCGCTGTTCCGCGAATTCCTGACCTACATGCTCGAGGATCCGCGCAACATCACCCCCTGCATGCACCTGCATTTCATCGCCAAGAACATCGAGCGGATGGGCGACCTCGCCACCGCGATCTCCGAGCAGGTGATCTACCTCGTCACCGGCGAAATGCCCGACGACATTCGCCCGAAAAGCGAGAGCGTCACCGCTTTCGACGAATCGGAGGCGTGATAGATGAGCCCCGCCCAACAGCCCTGCGTGCTGGTGGTCGAGGATGAATCGGCCCAGCGCGAAGTCCTCCAGTACAATCTCGAGGCGGAGGGCTTTCGCGTCGTCATGGCCGTGAACGGTGACGAGGCGCTTCTCATGCTGAAGGAGGAGCGCCCCGATCTGATCGTCCTCGACTGGATGCTGCCGAATGTCTCCGGCATCGAGATCTGCCGCCGCGTGAAGGCCAATGCCGAAACGCGGACGATCCCGATCATCATGCTTTCGGCGCGTTCCGAGGAATCGGACCGCGTCCGTGGCCTCGAGACCGGCGCGGACGATTACGTCGTGAAACCCTATTCCGTGGTCGAGCTGATGGCACGGCTGCGCACGCAGCTGCGCCGCACCCGCCCTGCCTCGATGGGGGAGCGGCTGAATTTCGAGGACATCATCCTCGATGCCGCCGAACACCGGGTGTTCCGCGACGGTCAGCCGCTGAAGCTCGGCCCGACCGAGTTCCGCCTGCTCTCCACGCTGATGGAGAAACCCGGCCGGGTCTGGACGCGCGATCAACTGCTCGATCGGGTCTGGGGCCGCGACATCTACGTCGACACCCGCACGATCGACGTGCATGTCGGGCGGCTGCGCAAGGCGTTGATGGTGAACGGCGGCACCGATCCGGTGCGCACCGTGCGCGGCACCGGTTACTCGCTCGGCTGATCAATCCCGCGGCTCGATCGTGAGCCAGACCGGGGCGAGATCTTCGATCTCGCCCTTGATCACATCGCCCGGATGCACCGGGCCGGTGCCGGCGGGGGTGCCGGTGAAGATCAGATCCCCCGCCTCCAGCCGGTAGAGCGTGGCGAGATGGGAGATGATCTGCGGCACCTTCCAGGCCATCGCGGAGAGCGAGGCACATTGCCGCGGATCGCCATTGACGGTGAGCGAGATCGCCTGTGACCCGGGCGTGAAATCACGCGAAATCGGGCCGATCACGGCGGAATTGTCGAAATCCTTGCCGAGATCCCAGGCCTGGATCCCGCCGCGGGCGGCGACATGCAGGTCGCGCCGCGCCATGTCGAGGCCGCAGGCATAGCCGAAGATCGAGGCATATTCGCCCAGCGCCACGACCAGTTCGACCTCGTGGCGGAAATCCCCGGTGCCCGAAGGAAAGGCGATGCGCTGGCGCGAGGGGATCAGCGCCGCCGCGGATTTGGTGAAATAGAAGGGCAGCTCGCCCCCCTCCACCTCCGGATCGGCGTAATTGCAGCCGACGCAGAAAATGCGCCGCACCGGAAAGAATTCATCGCTCCCCGAGATCTCCGCCGAGACCTGCGGGACGGGCGGAAAGGCGTAATGCTTCATCGGTCCTCCCCTTCAGAAACGCGTCGACTTCGTCACGAGTCGGGATCGCCTCCGCCGTTCCCGCCCGCGTGACCTTGAGCGCGGCAGCCGCCGCCGCGAGTCGCATCGCCTCGTCAGGCTGCATGCCTTCCGCCAATCCGGCAACAAGATAACCCGTAAAACTGTCCCCAGCTGCGGTGGTGTCGATCGCGGTCACCGGCACCGCCGCAACGCGATATTCGTTGCCGGCGCGCAGATCGTGCCAGACCGCGCCGCGCGCGCCCTGCGTGACGATCGCATGCGCCATCGGCAGGTCGGCCAGCGTGCAGCCGAGCGCCGAGCAAAGCTGCGTCGCCTCGATCTCGTTCATGATCAGCGCATGCAGATGCGGCAGCAGGTCAATCACCGCCTCGGCCTCGAATGGCGCGGCGGAATAGACGACGAAAAGACCCTGTTCCTGCGCAATTCGCGCCGCCTCGAGCTGCGCCGAGGTCTCGTTTTGCAGCAGGAGCCAGTCCCCCGCCCGCGCCGTCGCCAGCGCCGCGGCGACCTGCGCCGGGGTGATTTCGCGGTTGGCCCCGGCAAAGAGGAGGATCGAATTCTCGCCATCCTCGGCCACCGCGATCACCGCATGACCCGAGGCGCCATCATGGCGCAACACATGGCGGCAATCGACCCCCAGCGCCTCGAGCTCCGCCCGCATCCAGGCGCCGTCTTCGCCCACCGCACCGATATGGCACACCTGCGCCCCGGCATGGGCCGCCGCCACCGACTGGTTCGCCCCCTTGCCGCCAAGGCCGCGGCCATGGGCGGTGGCGGCAAGGGTTTCCCCCGGCGCCGGCAAATGCGGCACGCGATAGAAGAGATCGGCGTTGATCGAGCCGAGATTGAAGATCGTCATGGTTCCCCCCGTGATCCCGGGCACGATGCCACGGGGTCACGGGCGCGTGAAGCCCTGACGCTCAGTCGCGCGTCAGCGGATCTGACCCATCTTGCAGGCGGCGATCGCGGCCATATGCAGGATGTCGTTCACCGTGGCGCGGTTCGAGCAGATCTGCACCGGATGGCGCGTGCCGGTGAGGATCGGGCCGATCACCGTCGCCCCCGCCATTTCCTGCATCAGCTTGACCGAGATCGAGGCCGAATGCCGCGCGGGCACGACAAGGATGTTGGCCGGGCCGGTGAGGCGGCAGAACGGATAGTTCCTCATCTGCTCGCGGTTCAGCGCGACGTCGACGGTCATCTCGCCATCGTATTCGAAATCGACGCCGCGACCATCGAGCACCTGCGGCGCGATATGCATCTTCGTCGCGCGTTCGGAAACCGGATAGCCGAAGGTCGAGAAAGAGCAGAAGGCGACGCGCGGCTCGAGCCCGAGGCCGCGGGCGACCTGCGCCCCTGCGACGGCGATATCGGCGAGGTCATGCTCGTCGGGCCATTCATGCACCAGCGTATCGCCGATCAGCACGACGCGCCCCTTGTTCAGCACGGCGGTGATGCCGACGGCCCCATCCGAGGCCTTGGCGTCGATCACCTTGCTGATCATGTCGAGCACATGCGCCGATTTCCGCGTGGCACCGGTGACCATGCCGTCACCATGACCATGCACCAGCATCAGCGCCGCAAAGACGTGACGGTCACGGGTGGCGAGCTTATGCGCATCCTCGCGGTCGATGCCCTGACGCTGCAGCCGCTTGTAGAGGAAATCCTTGTAATCCTCGATGCATTTGCAATTGCTCGAATTCACCACACGCAGCTCACGATAGGCATCGCCAAGCCCGGCCGCCTCGAGCTTTTCGCGCACCTCCTGCTCGCGGCCGACGACGATCGCCTGTCCCATGCCGCCGCGCTGATAGGCCACCGCAGCACGCAGAACGCGCGGATCGTCGCCCTCGGCAAAGATCATCGTCGCCTGCGCCTGACGCGCCCGGGCGTGGATGCTTTGCAGGATCGAGGCGGTCGGATCCATCCGCGCCCGCAGGCTTTGGGCATAGCCCTCCATGTCGATGATCGGGCGGCGGGCAACGCCGGTATCCATGCCCGCCTTCGCCACCGCCGGCGGGATCACATGGATCAGCCGCGGATCGAAGGGCGTCGGGATGATGTAGTCGCGCCCGAAGCTGAGCTTGCGGCCATAGGCCATCGCCACCTCATCCGGCACGTCCTCGCGCGCGAGCGCGGCAAGCGCCTTCGCGCAGGCGATCTTCATCTCGTCGTTGATCGCGCGCGCATGGATGTCGAGCGCGCCGCGGAAGAGATAGGGGAAGCCCAGCACGTTGTTGACCTGGTTCGGGTAATCCGAACGCCCGGTCGCCACGATCGCATCGGGGCGCACGGCATGGGCCTCTTCCGGGGTGATCTCCGGATCGGGGTTCGCCATCGCGAAGATGACGGGATTGTCGGCCATCGAGGAGACCATCTCGGGCGTCACCGCCCCCTTCGCCGAAACGCCGAGGAAAACGTCGGCGCCGCGCATCGCATCGTCGAGCGTGCGCGCCTCGGTCGGCACCGCATGCGCCGATTTCCACTGGTTCATGCCCTCGGTGCGGCCCTGATAGATCACGCCCTTGGTGTCGCACATCAGGCAGTTTTCCTGCCGCGCGCCCATCGCCTTGATCAGTTCGAGACAGGCGATCCCCGCCGCCCCCGCGCCGTTGAGGACGATGCGGCACTCCTCGATCTTTTTGCCGCTGAGCTCGAGCGCGTTCATCAGACCCGCCGCGCAGATCACCGCGGTGCCGTGCTGGTCGTCATGGAACACCGGGATGTCCATGATCTCCTTCAGCCGCTGCTCGATGATGAAACACTCGGGCGCCTTGATGTCCTCGAGGTTGATGCCGCCGAAGGTCGGGCCCATCAGGCTGACCGCCTTGATGATCTCGTCCGGGTCTTCGGTGTCGAGCTCGATGTCGATCGCGTTGACGTCGGCGAAGCGCTTGAAGAGCACCGCCTTGCCTTCCATCACCGGCTTCGAGGCGAGCGCGCCGAGGTTACCCATGCCAAGGATCGCCGTGCCGTTCGAGATCACCGCAACCATGTTGCCCTTGACCGTGTAGTCATAGGCGGTCTCGGGCCGCTCGGCGATCGCCTCGACCGGAACCGCGACGCCGGGGCTGTAGGCGAGGCTGAGATCGCGCTGGGTCGTCATCGGCTTCGAGGCGACGATCTCGTATTTCCCGGGCGTCGGGTCGAGATGATAGGCCAGCGCCTCTTCGGGCGTGATGCGGTTCTTGGTTGACATGGTGCTCCTCCGGTCGCGCTTCCTCATAGCGCCCTGTCGGGCACGTCTCAATGGATTTGCACCCGGATTCCGCCTTTTGTAGGGTCCGTGCAAACGGGGGAAACCATGGCCGAGCCGACAGTCACGCCGATGATGGCGCAATATCTCGCGATCAAGGAGGCGAACCCCGGGGCGCTGCTCTTCTATCGCATGGGCGATTTCTACGAGATGTTCTTCGACGATGCCGTCGCGGCCTCGGCGGCGCTCGACATCGCGCTGACGAAACGTGGGCTGCATCTGGGCGAGGAGATCCCGATGTGCGGCGTGCCGATCCACGCCGCCGAAGGCTATCTGCTGACGCTGATCCGCAAGGGGTTCCGCGTCGCCATCGCCGAGCAGCTCGAAGACCCCGCCGAAGCGAAGAAACGCGGCGCGAAATCGGTGGTGAAGCGCGACGTCGTGCGCCTCGTCACCCCCGGCACGCTGACCGAGGAAAGCCTGCTCGAGGCGCGGCGCCACAATTTCCTCGCCGCCTGGGCGGAGGTGCGCGACGAGGGTGCGCTCGCCTGGGTCGATATCTCGACCGGCGAGTTCCGGGTGATGCCCTGTCCGCTGACGCGCCTTGGCCCCGAGCTCGCCCGCCTCGCCCCGCGCGAGGTGCTGGTGAGCGAGGCGAAAGAAGCGGATTGCGCCGAAATAGTCTCTGATTTGCGCGCATCCATGACGCCGCTCGCGCGGTCGAGCTTTGACAGCCAGGGGGCGGAGAAGCGGCTGTGTGATCTCTACGCCGTCGGCTCGCTCGAATCCTTCGGCGCCTTCGGACGCGCCGAAATCTCGGCGATGGGGGCGATCGTCGATTACCTCGACCTCACCCAGCACGGGAAACTGCCGCTCCTGCGCCGCCCGCTGCGCGAGGAGGCCGGCAGCCTGATGCAGATCGACGCCGCCACGCGCCGCAACCTCGAACTGACGCAAGCGCTTTCGGGCGGACGCGAGGGATCGCTCTTGCAGGTGATCGACCGCACCGTCACCGCCGCCGGCGCGCGCCTGCTCGAACGCCGGATATCGGCGCCCTCGCGCGACCTGCACCAAATCCACGCGCGTCATGACGCCGTGCGTTTTCTGCTGGAACAGGGTCGATTTTCAGAGGATCTGCGCGCCGATCTGCGCCGTTGCCCCGACATGGACCGCGCGCTGAGCCGCCTCTCCCTCGATCGCGGTGGCCCGCGTGACATGGCGGCCATTCGCAACGGGCTCGAACAGGCGAACCGGATCTCTGCACGCCTTGCCGAAGTCGAGGCGCCGACGCTTCTGGCGGAAGCCGCCGCCGCGCTGGTCGGTCACGACGATCTCGTCACGCTGCTCGATGCCGCCTTGGTGGCGGAACCACCGCTTCTGGCCCGCGACGGCGGTTTCATTGCGACCGGTTATGAGGCCGAACTCGACCAGACCCGCCAGCTGCGCGACGAAGGCCGCGGCGTGATCGCGCGGATGCAGGCGGGATATATCGAGGAGACCGGGATCTCCTCGCTGAAGATCAAGCACAACAACGTGCTCGGCTATTTCATCGAGACGACGGCGACCCATGCGGAAAAGATGCTCTCGCCGCCCCTCAACGAACGCTTCATCCATCGCCAGACCACGGCGAACCAGGTGCGGTTCACCACGCTCGAGCTGAGCGAGCTGGAAACCCGGATCCTGAACGCCGGGAACCTCGCGCTCGAGATCGAAAAGCGGCTCTATGACAGCCTGAAATCGGCCATTCTTTCCCACGCCGGCCCGATTGGCGAAGCCTCCCGCGCGCTGGCCGAGATCGACCTTTCCACCGCCTTCGCCGATCTCGCCGCGGGCGAGGACTGGGTCGAACCCACGGTGGACGCAAGCCACGCCTTCGAGATCGAGGGCGGGCGCCATCCGGTCGTCGAGGCCTCGCTGAAACGTGCGGGCGAGCCTTTCATCGCGAATGACTGCCAGCTGACCGAGGATCACACCCCGGCGATCTGGCTGCTCACCGGCCCGAACATGGCGGGTAAATCGACCTTCCTGCGGCAGAATGCGTTGATCGCCCTTCTCGCGCAGGCCGGCAGCTTCGTACCCGCACGGCGCGCCCATATTGGCCTCGTGAGCCAGCTTTTCTCCCGCGTCGGCGCCGCCGATGACCTTGCGCGCGGGCGCTCGACCTTCATGGTCGAGATGGTCGAGACTGCCGCCATCCTCAATCAGGCCGACGATCGCGCCCTCGTCATCCTCGACGAGATCGGCCGCGGCACCGCGACCTATGACGGGCTCTCGATCGCCTGGGCGGTGATGGAGCATCTGCACGGCGTGAACCGCTGCCGCGCGCTTTTCGCCACCCATTACCACGAGATGACCGCGCTCTCGGCAAAGCTCGACGGGGTCGAGAATGCCACCGTCGCGGTCAAGGAATGGGATGGCGAGGTGATATTCCTGCATGAGGTGCATCGCGGCGCTGCCGATCGCAGCTACGGCGTGCAGGTCGCGCGCCTCGCCGGCCTGCCCGACAGCGTCGTCGCGCGGGCGCGCGTGGTGCTCGACGCGCTGGAAAAGGGCGAGCGCGAGGGGGGCGGGAAGAAACAGATGGTGATCGACGATCTACCGCTCTTCTCGGTCGCCGCGCCGCCGCCCCCCGCGCCCAAGGCGGCATCCGTGGTCGAGGAGCGGCTGAAGACGATCCAGCCCGACGAGATGACGCCGAAACAGGCGATGGACGCGCTTTACGAATTGCGCGCCCTGCTCAGGGACTGATCTTTTCCTGGCGAAAATACTCTGGGGGTCCGGGGGCAAAGCCCCCGGCCGCCTCAGGCCTTCGGCATCGAGCTGACGCCGACCTTCGCCGGGCGCAAAAGCCGGTCGTGCAGCAGGAAGCCCTCGCTCATCACCTGGATGATGTCGCCCGCGCTGGTGCCCGGCACCGGCGCCTCGAACATCGCCTCGTGCTGCTGCGGATCGAACTTGTCGCCCACCGCGGGCTTCACCGAAACGATCCCATGGCGCGAAAACACGTTGAGCAGCTCACGCTGGGTCAGCTCGACACCGTCGATCAGCGGGCCGGCCTGCGCGCGCAGCTCTTCCGAGACGGTCTCGAGCGCGCGTTGCAGCGCGTCATAAACCGGCAGCATGTCGCGGGCGAGCTTCGAGCCACCGTAATTCTCGGCCTCGCGCCGGTCGCGATCGGCCCGTTTGCGCGCATTCTCGGCATCGGCCAGGGCGCGCATGAAACGGTCCTTGTACTCGTCGCGCTCGGCCCGCAGCGCCTCCAGCTCACCGAAATCGCCATTCAGCGCCTCGGTCAGCGGATCGCTCAGCTGATCCTGATCTTCCAGCATCTCGTCTTTTTTCTCGGTCATGCGTTTCACCCTTTGCCCCGGCCGGAGAGCACGCGCCCGACCAGTTGCGCCGTATAGTCCACGATCGGCACGATGCGTCCGTAATTGAGCCGCGTGGGGCCGATGACCCCGACCGCACCGATGATCTTGCGATCCGCGTTCATATAGGGAGAGACGACCAAAGAGGAACCCGAAAGTGAAAAAAGCTTGTTCTCGGAGCCGATAAAAATGCGCACACCATCGCCGTCCTCGGCCAGATCGAGGAATTCGGCGATGTCGCGCTTGCGTTCGAGATCGTCGAAGAGGTCGCGGATGCGGTCGAGATCGGCCTGCTCCCCCAGGAGATTGGCGCGGCCGCGTACGATCAGCCGCTCGTTCGGTTCGCCGTGATCGGCCCATTGCGCGAGGCCGCTTTCGACCAGCGCCGCGGCGAGCCCGTCAAGTTCCTGCCGCCGCGCCGAGATCTCCACAGCGATCTCGCGGCGCAATTCGCTGAGCGTGCGCCCCTCGGCCAGGGCATTGAGGAAATTCGCCGCCTCCCGCATCGAGGAGGGCGTCTGTCCCGGCGGCGGCGTGAAAACCCGGTTCTCAACCTGCCCATCGGCAAAGACCAGCACGACGAGCGCCCGGTCCGGGGCCAGCGAAATGAATTCGATATGCCGGATCGGCGCCTCTTTCTTCGGCGCAAGCACAAGGCTCGCCCCATGCGTCAGCCCCGAGAGCGCCGCGCCGACCCGGTCGAGCAGCGAGCCGACATCGGGCTCGTTCGCGCCGAACGTCGCCTCGAGCGCGCGGCGGTCGGTCGCGTCGAGCTCCCCCACCTCCATGAACCCGTCGACGAACATCCGCAGGCCAAGCTGCGTCGGCACACGGCCTGCGGAGACATGCGGGCTGCCGAGCAGGCCCATATATTCGAGATCCTGCATCACGTTGCGGATCGTCGCCGCCGAAAGCTTCTCGCTCATCTGCCGGGTCAGCGTGCGCGAGCCGACCGGATCGCCGCTTTCGAGATAGCCCTCGACCACGCGCCGGAAAACCTCGCGCGAGCGCTCGTTGAGCTCACTGAGCATCTTCGTCTGACTGGTCATCGCCTCGTTCATCCCTCAGCGCATTAAAGCCGCCCCGGCGCGCGCGTCAATCGCGCGTTCGGGGTTGCATCGCAACGCGGCGCGCCTCAAATGGGGCAAATCCCTGGGAAAGGACAAATCATGCGCCCCTCCGGCCGGACTCTGAGCGAATGCCGTGCAATTTCCATCGAAACCGGCGTCACGAAACATGCCGAAGGCTCCTGCCTGATCAAGGTCGGTGACACCCATGTGCTTTGTACCGCGACGATCGAGGATCGGGCGCCCTCTTTCCTCAAGGGCACGGGCCTCGGCTGGGTGACGGCAGAATATGGCATGCTGCCGCGCGCCACCAATTCGCGCAACCGGCGCGAGGCGGCGGCGGGCAAGCAGTCGGGCCGCACGCAGGAGATCCAGCGCCTGATCGGGCGCAGCCTGCGCGCCGGCGTCGATCGTTCGGCACTGGGCGAACGCCAGATCGTCGTCGATTGCGACGTGATCCAGGCCGATGGCGGCACGCGCTGCGCCTCGATCACCGGCGGCTGGGTCGCGCTGCGCCTTGCCGTCAACAAACTGCTGAAATCGGGTCTGATCAGCTCCGATCCGCTCGTCGACCACGTCGCCGCGATCTCCTGCGGGATCTATGCGGGGCAGCCGGTCTGCGACCTCGACTATGCCGAGGACAGCGAGGCCGGCGTCGACGGCAATTTCATCATGACCGGCGGCGGGAAACTCGTCGAAGTGCAGATGTCGGCCGAGGGCGCGACCTTCTCGCGCGCGCAGATGACCGAGCTGCTCGACCTCGCCGAGGCCGGCGTCGCCCAGCTGGTCGCCGCGCAAAAGGCCGCGGTGGCATGAGGAAGTTTTCCGAAAAGAAACTTCTGGTCGCGACGCATAATCTGGGCAAGCTGGCCGAGATCCGCGCGATGCTGGCCCCCTATGGGATCGAGGTCGTCAGCAATGCCGACTTCGGCCTGCCCGAACCCGAGGAGACCGAGACGACCTTCGTCGGCAATGCGCGGATCAAGGCGCATGCCGCGGTGAAGGCGACCGGCCTGCCCGCGCTGGCTGATGACAGCGGCATCGAGGTCGACGCGCTCGGTGGGGCGCCCGGGGTCTATACCGCCGATTGGGCGGAAACGCCGAACGGGCGCGACTTCGTGCTGGCGATGACGAAGACCTGGGACGCCTGCGAGAAGATCTCCGCGCCCCTGCCGCGAACCGCCCGGTTCCGCTCGACCCTGGTTCTCGCCTGGCCCGACGGGCACGACGAGGTCTTCGAGGGCAAGGTCGAGGGGCAGCTCGTCTGGCCGATGCGCGGCCTGCATGGCCACGGCTACGACCCGATGTTCCAGCCCGAGGGCTATGACATCACCTTTGGCGAGATGGACCCGGAGGAGAAGAACCGGATCAGCCATCGCGCCGATGCCTTCCGCAAATTCGTCACATGTTTCGAGGATTGAGATGAGCGAACGCAGGAATATCTCGGGCGGATCGCCCTATGAGCCGAAGCTCGGCTATTCGCGGGCTGTCGTCCAGGGCGACTGGTGTTTCGTCGCCGGCACGACCGGCGCCGATCCGGAGACCAAGGCCTTCCCCGACGACGTGCTGAGCCAGGCACGCAACGCACTTGCGACGATCAAGGGCGTTCTCGAGGACGCAGGCTTCGGTTTGAAGGATGTCGTGCGCGCGAATTATGTCATCCAGGATGCCTCCTGCGTCGAAGCGATCATCCCTGCCCTGTCCGAGACCTTCGGAGAGATCCGTCCGGCCGCGATGATGATCATCGCCGATCTGGTCAATCCGGCGATGAAGATCGAGATCGAAGTCACGGCCTTCAAGGGATGAGCGATGACTGGCGGCACGGCGGGTTCGGCCTTTACCTGCATTGGCCCTTCTGTGCCGCCAAATGCCCCTATTGCGATTTCAACAGCCATGTCGCGGCAGAAATCGATCAAAACCGCTGGAATAGAGCCTATTTGAGCGAGATCGAACGGCTCGCGGGGGAGACTGGCGACCGTGTTCTGAACTCGGTCTTCTTCGGTGGCGGAACCCCCTCTCTGATGGATCCGGAACTCGTTCAGTCGATTCTGGACAAGGTCCGCAGCTCCTGGCGACTGGCGAATGACGTCGAGATCACGCTCGAGGCGAACCCGACGAGTATCGAATCCGGGCGGTTCAGAGCCTATTCGGAGGCCGGCGTGAACCGGGTCTCGATGGGAATGCAGGCGCTGAACGACGCGGATCTGAAACGCCTTGGCCGGATGCACAGCGTCGCCGAGGGGCGTGCGGCCTTCGACATCGCCCGGCGGCATTTTCAACGGGTGAGCTTCGATCTGATCTATGCGCGGCAGGATCAGCCGCTCGAGGCCTGGCGCAGCGAACTCCGCGAAGCGCTGGCGATGGCGGTGGATCATTTCTCGCTCTATCAGCTGACAATCGAGGATGGCACCGCCTTTGGCAAACGCGCGGCGGCCGGTATGCTGCGCGGGCTTCCGGACGATGATCTCTCGGCAGACATGTATCTGATGACGCAGGAAATCTGCGAGGAAGCCGGACTTCCGGCCTATGAAGTGTCGAATCACGCCGCCGAAGGGGCCGAAAGCCGCCACAACCTGATCTATTGGCGTTACGGGGATTACGCGGGGATCGGCCCTGGGGCACATGGTCGCCTGACGCTTGGCGGGCAACGCCATGCAACCGATACGCCCAAGGCCCCGGCGCTCTGGCTGGACATGGTGGAACGCAAGGGCTCGGGCGAATTGCCCCGCGAGGCCCTGCCCCGCGATGAACAAACGATCGAATTTCTGCTTTTCGGTCTGCGGCTTTCAGAGGGGATCGAGCGTGAGCGATATCGGCGGATCTCCGGCGGTGACTTTCCCGCCGAAAAGCTGATGCAGCTCGAGGAGCTTGGCCTGATTCAGCAGGAACAGGGTCGAATCCGCGCCACCCGGGAGGGTCGCGCGGTACTGAATGGCGTGATCAGGGAACTTATGCCCTAGGGCTCACTGCATTGCGCTGAGCAGCTGGCAGATCCGGTCAAGCTGATCGAGATCGCGATAGCTGATCGAAACCTGGCCACCGTCGTGCCCCTTGTGGTCGATCGACACCTTCATGCCGAGCGTCGCCGACAGATCGCCCTCGAGCGCCCGCGTATCGGCGTCTTTCTCGCCGCTCGAGCGCGATTTAGCCGCGCGTTCGGCGCTCACGGGTTTCGGCGAGGTTTCATCCTTGGCAAGACGCTCCACCTCGCGAACCGAAAGCCCCTTCGCCACGGTTTCGCGCGCGAGTTTCACCGGATCAGGCGCGGTGATCATCGCACGTGCGTGACCCGCGGTCAGTCGACCATCGCGCAGCATCCCCTGAACCTCGTCCGGAAGCTGAAGCAGCCGCAGCAAATTGGCGATATAGCTGCGGCTCTTCGACAGCGCTTCGGCAACCTTTTCCTGGGTATGCCCGAAGCGATCCATCAGCTGACGATATCCAAGCGCCTCTTCCAGAGGGTTCAAGTCGGCGCGCTGGATATTCTCGATGATCGCGACCTCGAGCACTTCGGTGTCACTGAATTCGCGCAGGATGATCGGCAGCTCGTGCAACTGAGCAATCTGCGCGGCGCGCCAGCGACGTTCGCCCGCAACGATTTCATAGTGATCCGCAAGCGTCGGATGGCGCCGCACGATCAGCGGCTGGATCACGCCTTTCTCGCGGATCGAGGCTGCCAGCTCTTCAAGCGCATCGGGATCGAAAGCGCGGCGCGGCTGATCCGGGTTCGGCGAGATCCTCTCGATCGGCACGATGCTTTCGGCGCGGCGCGGCAGATCGTTCGCCTCGGGCTCGCCAAGATGCACATCGGCCATCAGCGCGGAAAGCCCGCGGCCCAGACCACGACGCTCGGGTTGTTTTTTCTCGCTCATCTCATGCCCCCTGTTTCGCCGCTGCATGCCGCAGGAGCATCTCCTTCGCAAGCGCGCGATAGGCCTCCGCCCCGCGCGAGCCAGTGTCGTAGCTCAGCACCGGAAGCGCATAGGATGGGGCCTCGGAAATCCGGACGTTGCGCGGGATCATCGTTCGGAACACGAGCTCTCCCAATGTTGCGCGTGCATCTGCCTCGACCTGCTGCGACAGGTTATTGCGCACGTCGTACATGGTCAGAACCACGCCCTCGATCCGCAGATCGCGATTGGCGCTTTGCCGCACCTCGCGAATCGTGAGCATCAGCTGCGAAAGCCCTTCCAGCGCGAAAAACTCGGCCTGCAACGGCACCAGAACCGATTGCGCCGCGACCATCGCATTGACGGTGAGAAGGCTGAGCGACGGCGGGCAGTCGATCAGGACGTAATCAAATTCATAGGCGTCGATGTCGATCTGGCGCAGCGCGTCATGCAGCAGGAAGCTGCGCTTTTCGGTGGAAACGAGCTCCATGTCCGCCGAGGAAAGATCGGTCGTCGCCGGACAGATCCAGAGCCCCTGGATCGTGCTTGGCTGAATGACCGCGCCCAGCGGCGCATCGTCGAGCAGAAGATCATAGGTCGAGAACTTGCGATCCTCGAGTTCGACGCCAAGGCCGGTCGAGGCGTTTCCCTGCGGATCGAGATCGACAAGGAGAATGCGTTGCCCCTGTTCAGCCAGAGCTGCCGCCAGGTTGATCGCGGTCGTCGTTTTGCCCACACCGCCCTTCTGGTTCGCGACGGCAATGATTCTCGGCCCTTTTGGCCGCGTCGGATCAGACACGTTTCAGCCCCTCGATTTTCAGAATGACGGCATCGGCGTCGGTCCGGCTTGGAACCGCGTCATAGCCAAACGACCACGTCTTTTGCGCTTCTGCAAGCTCCTCCCGCCAACGGATCCCCTTCGGAAAAACTGCGGTTCCCTCTGGCGAAAGGTGGCGCTCGGAAAATGCTAAAAGCTGGGTAAGCGATGCCAGCGCGCGGGCACTGAGGACATCGGCCTGAAGCGGCGCAAGCTGCTCGATGCGCTTCGGATGGATCTGCACGGGCAAATCGAGCGTGCGCGCCACGGTTCCGAGAAAGGCAGATTTCCGCTGATCGCTTTCGACAAGAGAGATCTGCATATCGGTGCGGTGTTCCTTTGACAGGATCGCAACGACCATCCCGGGAAATCCGCCGCCACTTCCAAGATCAGCCCAATGCCGCGTATTCGGCGATGACAGATCAAAGATCTGCGCCGAATCGAGAAAGTGCCGCGACCAGACCTGGGAGAGCGTCTGAGGCGAAACGAGATTGATCGCCGCGTTCCATTTGATCAGGAGCGCTTCGTAAACTTCAAGGCGCTCCAATGTTTCACGTGAAACACTTTGGCGGAGGCGATCATCCCCGGTCATGCCCGGCGCTCCGCATCCACGCGGCGAAGGCGTGCAAGGATCAGGGTCAACGCCGCGGGCGTAACTCCGTCGACCCGCCCTGCCTGCGCCAGGGTCCGCGGTTGCACCCGCGTCAACTTTATCTTGAGTTCAGTGGAGAGCCCCGGAAGAGCGCCATAATCAAACCCCTCCGGTATCTCCCAATGTTCATCGCGCTTCATCGCCGCGACATCCTGATCCTGGCGCGCGATATAATTCGCGTAAAGCGCGTCACGCGAGAGTTGTTCCGCTATTTCTGTCGAAAGCGTTTCAAGCTCCGGAAGTGCTTCGGAAAGCTGTTTGAAAGAAATATCGGGAAAGGACAAAAGTTCGAAAGCATTGCGCTTCGATCCATCCTGATTAACGCGCAAACCGTGACCGGCGGCCTGGGAGGGTGTGAGCGTGAGGCGGGACATCAATGTCCGGCCGGAGTTCAACGCTTCGAGCTTCCGTTCAAACGCCTCCCGACGCACGGACCCCACGCAACCAAGATGAACCCCCAGGCCGGTCAGGCGCTGGTCGGCATTGTCAGCCCGCAGCGAAAGGCGGAACTCGGCGCGCGAGGTGAACATGCGATAGGGCTCCGCAACACCGCGCGTCACCAGATCGTCGATCATCACGCCGATATAGCTGCTGGTTCGACTGAAGACGATTTCCTCGCGCTCAAATGCCAAAAGCGCAGCATTCAGCCCCGCGACCAGACCTTGGGCCGCAGCCTCTTCATACCCGGTGGTACCGTTGATCTGCCCCGCCAGAAAAAGCCCGGGTTGTGCCCTCAGTTCGAGCGTCGCTTTGAGGGCTCGCGGATCGACGAAATCGTATTCGATCGCGTAGCCGGGTTGCAGAATTCGAACGTCCTCAAGGCCCCGGATCGAGCGGACATAATCCTCCTGAACGTCTTCCGGCAGCGAGGTCGAAATGCCGTTCGGGTAAACGGTATCATCGTCGAGCCCCTCGGGCTCCAGGAACACCTGATGCGAATCCTTGTCCGCAAATCGCACGATCTTGTCTTCGATCGACGGGCAATATCTTGGGCCAACCCCCTCGATATGCCCGCCATACATCGCGGATCGACCCAGATTTTTACGGATCACCTCATGCGTCCGCGCATTGGTATGGGTAATCCCGCAAGCGACCTGGCGCACGGCAGGCACCTTGTTCAGGAAGCTGAACATCACCGGGTCATCGTCACCCGGCTGCGTTTCGAGAATGTCCCAGTTGATCGTCTTCCCGTCGAGCCGCGGCGGCGTCCCCGTTTTCAACCGACCAAGCGGAAGGGCAAGATCCTTGAGGCGCGATGCAAGCGCGATGGACGGCTGATCGCCGATTCGGCCACCGGGGCGCTTTCGATCCCCGATATGGATCACCCCGTTCAGGAAAGTCCCCGTGGTCAGCACGACCGCGGAGGCACGAAGCTCCGCACCGTCGGCAAGACGAACTCCGCAAACACGTCCAGCCTCTACGATCAGATCCGCGGCCTCGCCCTCGACAACTTCCAAATTTTCCTGCGCGTCGGTAAATTCCGCCATCGCCTGCCGGTAGAGCTTGCGATCGGCCTGCGCCCGCGGCCCTTGAACTGCCGGCCCCTTCCGTCGGTTCAACAGTCGAAACTGGATCCCGGCGCGGTCTGCTGCCTTCCCCATCACCCCATCCAGCGCATCGACCTCGCGCACGAGATGACCCTTGCCCAGCCCACCGATCGCCGGATTGCACGACATGACCCCGATCGCATCGCGACGCAGGGTCACCAATGCCGTCTGCGCGCCCATGCGGGCTGCGGCATGGGCGGCCTCCGTACCGGCATGCCCACCTCCGACAACAATGACGTCAAGATGTTTCACGTGAAACACTCCTCACTTGCCGATGCAGAAATTCGCAAAGATCTCGCCGAGAAGATGCTCGACATCCACGCGCCCGACGAGCGACTCGAGTGCCCGAATAGCTTCGCGCAGCCGTTCAGCCACCAGTTCCATCCGATCGGGGCTGCCCAATACCTCAATTCGCGCCGATTCCAAAGCCATAATAGCACGGCTCACGGCCTCGAGATGACGCATTCGATTGATCGCCGACGCGCCCATTATCTTCCGTTCAAGCCGCCTGCCGATCTCTTCGATCAGTGCGGCAATACCCTGCCCCGTCTTTCCGGAAATGGCGATCCGGCCCGCTGGAATCGGCCCCGCCACCTCATCGGCCTTCGCCTGGACCGCGATGTCGATCTCCACCTCAGCCAAGAGCGGAAGCGGATCGGCGCCATCCAGCAAGGCCACACAAAGATCCGCCATTCGCGCCCGCTCGATCGCCTTCGCAATGCCGATCCGCTCGATCTCGTCGCCAGCCTCCCGCAGACCTGCAGTATCGACGACTGTCACCGGCAACCCGGCTAAATCCATCCGCACTTCGATCAGATCGCGCGTCGTCCCCGCGATGGTCGAGGTGATCGCCGCCTCACGCCCGGCAAGCGCATTGAGCAAGGTCGACTTCCCGGCGTTCGGCCGCCCGACGATCACAACCTCGAACCCGTCACGCAACCGTTCCGCAACGCCAAAACCATCAACCTGCGCCTGCAGCTCCGGCAGAACCGCACCGATCAGATCAAGCACCTCCGGCGTCACATCCACCGGCACATCTTCATCCGCAAAATCGATCGTCGCCTCGATCAGTGCCGCCGCCCGGACAAGCTTTGCGCGCAGATCGTCTGCAAGCCGCCGCAACCCTCCCGACATCTGCGCCATCGCGCGCTGCCGTTGCAGCTCGGTTTCCGCCTCGATCAGATCGCCAAGACCTTCGACCTCGGAAAGATCGAGCCGCCCGTTCTCCAGCGCCCGCCGGGTGAATTCCCCCGCCTCCGCCACACGCAAGCCGGGCTGTTCTGCCAGCGCCGCAAGCACCGCCTTCACGACCGCGACCGACCCATGCACCTGAAATTCGACGACATCCTCGCCGGTAAAACTCGCCCCGGCATCGAAGGACAGCACCAGCGCGTCGTCGATCACATCCCCCCGCCAGGTGATACGTCGAACCCCGGCCTGCCGCGCCTTCGGCAAGCTCCCGCAAAGGACCAGCGCCGCGTTCTTCGCTTGCGGTCCGGACACACGGATCACGGAAACCCCCGCGCGACCGCGCGCGGAGGCCAGCGCAAAGATCGTCTCCATCGTCGAACCTTCCCGGCCTCAGCCGTTCATCGAATCGAAGAATTCCGAGTTGGTCTTGGTTTGCTTCAGCTTCGAGATCAGGAACTCGATCGCATCCGTCGTGCCCATCGGGTTCAGGATGCGGCGCAGCAGATAGGTCTTCTGCAGATCCTTCTGATCGGTGAGCAGGTCTTCCTTGCGGGTGCCCGACTTGAGGATGTCCATCGCCGGGAAGACGCGCTTGTCCGCGACCTTGCGGTCGAGCACGATTTCCGAGTTGCCGGTGCCCTTGAACTCTTCGAAGATCACCTCGTCCATGCGCGAGCCGGTGTCGATCAGCGCGGTCGCGATGATCGTCAGCGAGCCGCCCTCCTCGATATTGCGCGCCGCACCGAAGAAGCGCTTCGGCCGCTGCAACGCATTCGCATCGACACCGCCGGTCAGCACCTTGCCCGAGCTCGGCACCACGGTGTTATAGGCGCGACCCAGACGGGTGATCGAGTCGAGCAGGATCACCACGTCCCGCTTGTGCTCGACCAGGCGCTTCGCCTTCTCGATCACCATTTCCGCCACCGCAACGTGCCGCGTCGCCGGTTCGTCGAAGGTCGAGGAAATCACCTCCCCCTTCACCGAGCGCTGCATGTCCGTCACTTCCTCCGGGCGTTCGTCGATCAGCAGAACGATCAGGTAGCACTCCGGGTGATTGACCTCGATCGAATGCGCGATGTTCTGCAAAAGCACCGTCTTACCCGTGCGCGGCGGCGCCACGATCAGCGAACGTTGCCCCTTCCCGATCGGCGCGACGAGGTCGATGATCCGGGCCGAACGATCCTTGATCGTCGGATCCTCGATCTCCATCTTCAGCCGCTCGTCCGGGTAAAGCGGCGTGAGGTTGTCGAAGCTGACCTTGTGGCGCGCCTTGTCGGGATCCTCGAAGTTGATCTTCTCGACCGAGGTCAGCGCGAAATACCGCTCGTTCTCGCCCGGCGCGCGGATGATCCCCTCGACCGTGTCACCGGTGCGCAGGCTGTATTGCCGGATCATGTCGGGCGAAACGTAGATATCGTCCGGGCCCGGCAGATAGTTCGCCTCGGGCGAGCGCAGGAAGCCGAACCCGTCCTGCAGCACCTCGAGCACGCCATCGCCGCCGATCTCGACGCCTTCCTCGGCATTCTCCTTGAGGATGGAGAACATCATCTCGCCCTTGCGCATGGTCGAGGCGTTCTCGATCTCCCAATCCTCGGCCATCGCCAGAAGATCCTTCGGGCTCTTCGCCTTCAGATCGGCAAGGTTCAAACGTTCGGTCATCGCATCCATCCGCAAAGGGCGCCTACCCGGTCCCGGGCAGCGCAGTATCATCTCATGTCAAAGCAGAACCTGTCGGCCGGACGGCCGGGGCTGCCTCCGAAATAGGTCTTCAGAGCGAACGAGTCAATCTGGCGTCAGTATTTCACGATCACCGAGATCACGATCACGATCATGAAGAGCGTCGGCAATTCGTTCAGCATTCGCCATTGCCGCCCGGTGAGCCGGTTCTCTTCCGCGGCAAAGCGCTTACGCGCCACCTCGAGGTAGAAATGATAGCCGGTCATCCCGATCACCGCCGCCGCCTTCGCCCAGCTCCAGGTCATCTCCCAGTCGACGATCCCCGGGGTGAACACCAGCATCAGCCCGAAAAGCCAGCTCGAGATCATCGCCGGCTGCATGATCGCCTTCATCAGGAGCCGCTCCTGATGCCGGAACAGCAGATCCATCTCCGACCCGGGCACGACGCCCTGCTTCTTCAGCCCTTCGACATGGTAGACGTAAAGCCGCGGCAGATAGAACAGCCCCGCCATCCAGGCGAGCACCGACATCACATGCATCGCCTTGATCCAGAGGTAGTAGTCGATAAGCAGATCGGTCATGGGAGCCTCCGTTTCGGCCCCTCTTCTTAATAAAATAAATAAAGAAAAGAAAAGATGATGATTATGATTGGGCTGTGGATACTGGGGATTACCGGCTTTTCAACCGGTTCTTCCCAGTCAGGATCGGGCCTGACCCCGCTCTGAAGAAAATCGTGGAAAACGGAAAATTTTCCTTCTTGAGCAATCCTTTATAAAATTGACATCTGTGGACAAAGAGCCGGACGAAATCCGCGAACCGGGGGAGATCCGGAGTCGCTCACATCCGCTGTGATCGGTTTTCCAGCTGTGGGAGTCCTGCCGTCATTCCTTGACAAACCCTGAACGAATTGGGGAGGACTCGGCCGAGCACTTTTCCCCACAGCCTTGCCCAAGGGCTTCTCCCTGCGGTTATCCACATGCCCCCCGATCTGATCCTCGCCTCCTCCTCCGAAATCCGTGCGCAGCTGCTGCGCTCCGCCGGGCTGCAGGTGACCGCCGAGCCCGCCCGGATCGACGAGGAGATGATCCGCACTGCGCTCGAGGCCGAGGGGGCGAAGCCCCGCGACATCGCCGACACGCTCGCCGAGATGAAGGCGGCAAAGCTTTCCGCGCGCCATCCGGGCAAGATGGTGCTCGGCGCCGACCAGATCCTCGACCTCGGCGGTCGCATCCTCGCCAAGCCCGAAACCCCGGAAGACGCCGCCGATCACCTGCGCGCGCTGTCGGGCCGAACCCACCGGCTGCTCTCCGCCCTCGTCGTGCTGCGCGACGGCACTCCGCTCTGGCGCCACATCGCCGAGGTCCGCCTCACGATGCATCCGCTCTCCGAGCCCTTCATCGCCGATTACGTCGCGCGCAACTGGGACAGCATTCGCCACGCCGTCGGCTGCTACAAGCTCGAGGAGGAAGGCGTGCGGCTTTTCTCCGCCGTCGAAGGCGATTACTTTGCGGTCCTGGGCCTGCCGCTCATCGAATTCCTGAACTGGTTGCATGTGCGTGGAGAGTTGACGACATGAGTGATCACCCCCGTATCCCGCTTGCCGGTGTGATCGGCTCCCCCATCGCGCATTCGCGTTCTCCCGCGCTGCACGGCTACTGGCTGCGCCATTACGGTATCCGCGGCCATTACATCCCGATGGACGTCGCCGAGGACGATCTCGAAACCGTTCTGCGCACCCTGCCCAAGGCCGGTTTCGTCGGCTGCAACATCACCATCCCGCACAAGGAAAAGGTGCTGGCCATCGCCGATGTGATCTCCGATCGCGCGGCGCTGATCGGCGCGGCGAACACGCTGATCTTTCGCGCCGATGGCAAGATCCACGCCGACAATACCGACGGTTACGGCTTCATCGCGAACCTGCGCGAAGGCGCCCCCAACTGGCAGCCGACCGCCGGCCCGGCCGCGGTGATCGGCGCCGGCGGTGCCGCGCGTGCGATCGTCGCCTCGCTCCTCGAAGTCGGTTGCCCCGAGATCCGCATCTCCAACCGCACCCGCGCCCGCGCCGAGGTGCTGCGCTCCGAATTCGGCGCGCGCGTCGTCGTCTACGACTGGGTGCAGGCCGGCAACATGCTCGAAGATGCGCTGACGGTGGTGAACACTTCCTCCCTCGGCATGCAGGGCAAGGCGGAATTCCGCGTGCCGCTCGACGCGCTGACACCCGCGGCAGTGGTAACCGATTGCGTCTATACCCCGTTGCGCACGCGCCTGCTTGAGGAGGCGGCGGCGATGGGCTGCACCACGGTCGATGGGCTCGGCATGCTGCTGCATCAGGCCGTGCCCGGGTTCGAGCGCTGGTTCGGTCAACGCCCGGAGGTCACGCCCGAATTGCGCGATGTGGTGCTCTCGGCATGACGAAACCGTTCCTTCTCGGGCTGACCGGTTCGATCGGCATGGGGAAATCGACCACGGCGAAGATGTTCGCCGAGGAAGGCGTTCCGATCTGGGATGCCGATGCGACGGTGCATGCGCTCTACGCGCCGGGAGGGGCCGCCGTGGCCCCGATCGACGCCGCTTTTCCAGGCGCCGTCGTCGCGGGCGCGGTGGATCGCGCCCGCCTGCGCGAAATCCTTAACGCCGACAAATCGGCTCTGTCGCGCCTTGAATCCATCGTTCATCCGCTCACCACCGCCTCGCGCGAGGCCTTCATCGCCGCACATTCCGACGCCGATCTGATCCTGCTCGACATTCCGCTCCTTTTCGAGACAGGCGCCGACGCGATCTGCGATGCCGTCCTTGTCGTCTCCGTTCCCCCGCATATCCAGCGCGAACGCGTCCTCGCCCGCGGCCAGATGACCGAGGCACAGCTCGATCTGATCCTCGAACGTCAGTTGCCCGACGCGCATAAACGCGCCCGCGCCCATCACGTCATCGAAACCCACACGCTTGAAGACACCCGCACCGCCGTGCGAAACCTGATCGCGGAAATCAGGAGCCGCCATGCGTGAGATCGTCCTCGACACCGAAACCACCGGCTTCGAACCCTTCGAAGGCGACCGCATCGTCGAGATCGGTGCGGTCGAGCTTTTCAACCACGTCCCCACCGGCCGCACCTATCACCAATACATCAACCCCGAACGCTCGATGCCGACCGAGGCCTTCGAGGTTCACGGCCTTGGCGACGATTTCCTGAAGGACAAGCCGGTCTTCGCCGCGATCGCGCAGGAGTTCATCGATTTCATCGGCGCGGATTCGAAGCTGGTGATCCACAACGCCGCCTTCGACATGAAATTCCTCAATGCCGAGCTTGGCTGGGTGCAAAAGCCGCTGATCGCCAACGACCGCGCGATCGACACGCTGATGATGGCGCGCCGCAAGTTCCCGGGCTCACCTGCCTCGCTCGATGCGCTCTGCCGCCGTTTCAACATCGACAATTCCTCGCGCACGCTGCACGGGGCACTCCTCGACAGCGAGATCCTGGCCGAGGTCTATCTCGAGCTGATCGGCGGCCGGCAGCCGGTTTTCGGCCTGACAATCGACCCTGTTCCGGCCAAAACCGCGCAAATCGCCGACGATTGGCGCCCACGTCCGCGCCCGGTTCCGCTCCCCTCGCGTCTGACCGAAGACGAGGCCGAGGCCCACGCCGCCTTCGTGAAAAAGCTTGGCGAGAACGCGATCTGGAATCGCTCCCGCTAGGTCACGCCTGCCATATTTGTGTCATGCGCGACGATTTTCCCATTTAACCCTGCGCACATTGCCCTTACATGCATCCCGTTCTCGGTTTTGGGGGAGGGACCCATGCTGGACTTTGCCGCGATGCGCGCCACCCTGGCGGAGGCCTATGACCTCGCGCCTTCGCTGACGCTCGCCGAAGAGATGCGCGACATCCATGCCCGCATGGATCGCGTCGTGCCGCTGCCCGATTTCGCCCGTTACGCGCCCTATATCCGCGCGATCAACCGGCTGAAGCGGGAAAAGAACGCGGTGATCCTCGCGCATAACTATATGACCCCCGAGATTTATCACGGGGTCGCCGATGTCGTGGGCGACAGCCTTCAGCTCGCGATCGAGGCGACGAAGGTCGAGGCAGAAACCATCGTGCAATGCGGCGTGCATTTTATGGCGGAGACCTCGAAGATCCTGAACCCCGCGAAGCGCGTGTTGATCCCAGATGTCGAGGCGGGCTGTTCGCTCGCCGAGTCGATCACCGCCGCGGGGATCGCCGAGATGCGGGCGAAATATCCGGGTGCGCCGGTGGTGAGCTACGTCAACACCACGGCCGAGGTGAAGGCCGCGTCCGACATCTGCTGCACCTCCTCGAACGCCGCGCAGATCGTCGCGGCGCTGCCCGAGGATACGATCATCATGACGCCGGACCAGTATCTCGCGCAGAATGTCGCGAACCAGGTGCCGCAGAAGAAGGTCGTCTGGTGGGCCGGCTCCTGCATCGTGCACGAGCAATACACTGCCCGGGATCTGCGCGAGTTTCGCGCGCTCCATCCCGACACCCGGATCATCGCGCACCCCGAATGTCCGCCCGATGTCGTGGCGGAGGCGGATTTCTCCGGCTCGACCTCCGGCATCATCGACTATGTCACGCGCGAGCATCCGGAACACGCGATGCTGGTCACCGAATGCTCGATGGCTTCGAACATCGCCGATGCGCTGCCCGGGGTAGATTTTGTGGGCCCCTGCAATATGTGCCCCTACATGAAGAAGATCACTCTCGAGAAAATCCTCTGGTCGCTTCATACCGGCAGCGAGGAAGTCTTCGTCGATCCCGCGATCGCCGCCAAGGCGCGGGTCGCGGTCGAACGGATGATCGACCTCTCGCGGAAGATCTCGAAGTGATCGAAACCTCGCGTATCGTCATCGTCGGCGCCGGGCTCGGCGCGCTTTATGCCGCGCTGAAACTGGCGCCGCGTCCCGTTCTGGTGATCTCGCCCGAAGTGCTTGGCGAGGGCGCCTCCTCCGCCTGGGCGCAGGGCGGTGTCGCCGCCGCGATGGGCGCGCCCGACACGCCGGAATCGCATGCGCATGACACCGAGATTGCCGGCGCCGGCACGGTCGATCCGCATATCGCGCAGCTCGTGACCTCCGAGGCGCGCAACCATATCCTCGACCTCACCGAGCTCGGCACGCCCTTCGACCGCAATGCCGAGGGCGGCTATGTGATGTCGCGCGAGGCGGCGCATTCGATGGCCCGCGTCGTGCGGGTGAAGGGCGATCAGGCCGGCCACGAGATCATGCAGACGCTGATCGCCGAAATTCGCCGCACGCCCTCGGTTCAGGTCGCCGAAGGCGTGCTCGCTTCCGGTCTCGAGGTCGAGGACGGCACCGTCACCGGCGTCTGGATCGAACGCGCGACGACCCCCTCGGGGCGCCTGCTGATCCGTGCGCCGGCGGTTCTGCTGGCGGGCGGCGGCTCCGGCGGGCTCTTTGCCGTCACCACCAACCCGCCGCGCATCCGCGGCCAGGTGATCGGCATGGCGGCGCGCGCGGGCGCAGTGATCGCCGATCCGGAATTCGTGCAGTTCCATCCGACCGCGATCGCCTCGGGCGAAGACCCTGCCCCGCTCGCGACCGAGGCCCTGCGTGGCGAAGGCGCGGTGCTGATCAATGCGGCCGGTGAGCGCTTCATGCTTCCGATCCACAAGGATGCCGAACTTGCGCCGCGCGATATCGTGGCGCGTGCGGTTTACCTCGAACGGCAGGCCGGGCGGAACCCGATGCTCGACACCCGCGCCTGTCTTGGCGCCGATGTGATCACACGTTTTCCCGCGGTGGCCGATGCCTGCAAACGCGCGGGAATAGACCCTGTTTCACAGCCGATCCCGGTTGCCGCCGCCGCGCATTACCACATGGGCGGCATCGCGGTGGACGACCGCGGTCGCGCCTCGCTCGGCCGGCTCTGGGTCTGCGGCGAGGCCTCTTCGACCGGCCTGCACGGCGCGAACCGCCTTGCCTCGAACGGGTTGCTCGAGGCCCTCGTCTTCGCCCGGATCTGTGCGATCGGCATCGGCGAGACGCTCGGCCCGATCACCGCGGCGGACCCGATCTCGATCGACTTCCCCGAAGGCGGCGAGATCGTCGACGAGGCAGCCGTCGCAAAGCTGCGTCGCGCGATGACCGATGGGGTCGGCGTCGTACGCGATGCCGAGGGGCTGAAAACGGCGCTTGGTGTGATCGCCGCGCTTGAGGCCGGGGCGGAAAGTGAACTCCTGCGAAACATGCTCGCCACCGCGACGCTGATCGCCGCCGGCGCATTCGCCCGCCACGAAAGCCGCGGCGGTCATTTCCGCTCCGATTTCCCGAAACCGGACCCTGAAAAGGCCAAACGCACCCGCATGACGCTGACCGAGGCGCGCGCAATCCGCGCCGCGGCGCTGGAGGAAAAATGACGTCCGCCCTGCCCGACTTCCTGCTCGAACCGCTCGTGCGCGCCGCGCTGACCGAAGATCTCGCGCCGATGGGCGACGCCACCACCCGCGCGGTGATCCCCGCCGGCACCCGCTACGCCGCGCGGCTCAACGCCCGCGAACCGGGCGTCGTTTCGGGGATGCAGATCGCCGCCCTCGCCTTTCGCCTCGTCGATCCGGCGTTGAAGGTGACGACCCATGTCCCCGATGGCAGCCCGATCACCCCCGGTCAGACCCTGATGGAGATCGAGGGCGACGCCGCCGCGATCCTGATGGGCGAGCGCGTCGCGCTCAATTTCGCAGGCCGGCTGAGCGGCATCGCCACGCTCACCGCGGCCTTCGTCGCCGAGACGGCGGGCACGAAGGCGCGCATCACCTGCACCCGCAAGACGACGCCAGGCCTGCGCATGGTGGAAAAGGCGGCTGTCGCGCATGGCGGCGGCTCGAACCACCGCTACGGGCTTTCGGACGCGATCCTGATCAAGGATAACCACATCGCCGCGGCGGGCGGCATCCGCCCCGTGCTTGAGGCGGCAAAGGCCGCGCGCAGCCACATGATGCGTGTCGAGCTCGAGGTCGACAGCCTCGCCCAGCTCGAGGAGGCGCTCGCGATCGGCGGGGCCGACGTGATCCTGCTCGACAACATGGACACGCCCACGCTGACCCGCGCGGTCGAGATCACCGCCGGGCGCGTCGTGCTCGAGGCTTCGGGCAATATGCGCCTTGCGCGGATCGCCGAGGTGGCGGCGACCGGCGTCGATTACATCTCGGTCGGCGCGCTGACGCATTCGGCCAGCACGCTCGACCTCGGTCTCGACTTCTAGATCCGCTTCTCGTCGCGCAGCCGCTCGATCACCATGGCGCCATATTCGGCGGTCATGTGCTGGCCATCGGCCTCGATCAGATGCGCGGGAACCGGGCCGGCGCCGTGCAGCGCCTCGGCCGCGTCGAACACCTCGAGCCCCGCGCGCTGCATCAGCCGGATCACGATGGCGCGCAGTTGCCGGAAGTTCGGCTCCTCCGAGATCGCCGGCGGCGGCACGACGATCAGCTTCGCCTCGCGCGAGAGGCGCTTGAGCACGCGGATATGCGCGCCCCGGAAATGGGCGACATAGGCCTCGGCCAGCGCATCGGAGGCAAGCAGCCCGCTTGTCGGCGCCGGATCTCCGGGCCCCATCACGGCATGATCGAACCAGTTGAAGGGCCGCGTCAGCCGGCCGAGGTGAAAGCCGACCGTCGTCAGCACCGGCGCGCCGACGGAGAAGACGTTCTTCACCCCCAGCCGCTCCTGCATCTGCCCAAGCACGCGCCGCCCGAGGTTCGACCCTTTCGGGAAGAACCCGTTGTCATTCCAGCCGAATTTCCCCTCGTGCCAGACATTTCCGCCATAGCGGAGCGCCGCGGCATCAAGGCCGAGGCTGCGCGCCCCCTCTTCCAGGGCGATCGTGTGGCTGTCGCCGAGAAGCAGCAGATCAGGCTTCATTGAACCGCTCCAGGATCATTTCCTCACAGACGAGCTCTTCCCGCGCGGCACGTGCGTCGCTCTCGGCGGCCTTCTCCGCCTCGCTCTCGGCCACGCGCCCCCGCGCCGGGCCGGAAAGATCGAGCCCGCCGAAGAAATGCCCCATCACGAAATCGACGCCCGAAGGCGCGATGCCGCGCATGTTCGGCTCGAAGAAGGCGGCGCGCGTCGGCGGGGCCGCAATGATCTCATAGGAGGGGAAGTAATCCACCGCCGCATGGCGATGCGCGGCATCGCCCGCCACCGCACGCAGCACCGATTTCGAATATTGCGTCGCCGAGAGCACATGATCCCCCGAGGCGGTCGCAACGAGCGGCACCGGCGAAACCGTAAGCAGCACCTTCAGCTCGGGGTTCAGCCCCCACATCAGCTCGAGCGCAAGCTCGAGATCGCGCAGGATCTCGGGATAGGTGTAATTCTTGAACGCATGCACCTCGGCGTCGAAAGTGCCGACCCCGGTGCCCGGGCAGATCGAATAGCTCTGCCCCGTCCGGGTGTTGATCCAGCCCTCGGTGAGCCCCAGCGTGAAGACGAAGACATCCGCTTCGGTGATGCAGCGCCGGAAGGCCCGGGCGGTCGAGGCGAGCGAGGCGCGCGCCTCCGCCTCCGAGACGAAGCCCTCGGGTTCGATCTTCGGGCGCAGCATGTCATGCACACGCCCTGCCCCGTCGGTCCAGAGCTCGATCTCCTCGGCGGGCATCGTCTCCGCCGCGAGCCGCGCCCAGAGCAGGAGTTGCGCCGCGGTGTAGATATTGCCGGTGCGCGCCGAGAAGATGCCGTAGTTGAAGGTCTTGGCGATCTCGGCGGGGGTGCGGCCGGGGGCGGGCTCGGCGTTCAGCCAGTTCTTGCCCCGGGCCAGCAGCGCGCGGCTGATATGCTGTGCGAAACACGAGCCGAAGGTGGCAAAGACCGCATCCGAGGGCAGCGTCCAGACCGAATTCCAGAGCTCGGACATTCCGAAGAGGCCCGGTTCGGCCACGGCCGTGCGCCAGAAGCCCCGGGGCGGAATGTGGCGATAGGGGTTATCCCCCGATTTCTTCTGCGTCATCGAAATGCCACGCCTTGCTGCAAACAGAAAACCGGCCCCTCGCGGCGCCGGCTCCAGTCAAGTCGCAAATCCGGGGAAGATCAACGCAGATATTCGCGGAAAGCGGTGAAAACCTCTTCGTAGACGGCGCGCTTGAAGGGCACGATCTGCGCGAGCAGCTCCTCGTGGCCCATCCATTGCCAGACCGAGAACTCGGGGTGTTCGGTGGCGATGTTGACGTCGCCATCCTGCCCGAGAAAGCGGAACAGGAACCATTTCTGCTTCTGCCCGCGATATTTGCCGCCCCAGATCTTGCCGAGCAGCTCCTCGGGCAGGTCATAGGTGACCCAATCCTCGGTCTTCGCGATCTTCTCGACAAGATCCGGCCGGATGCCGGTTTCCTCGCCAAGCTCGCGCAGCGCGGCTTCCTTCGGCTTCTCGCCCTTGTCGATGCCCCCCTGCGGCATCTGCCAGGCGGGGCCGGGGTTGTCGATCCGCTGCCCGGCAAAGATCTGCCCCTCGGCATTGATCAGCACGACGCCGACGTTGCGGCGATAGGGCAGCGTTTCGATCTCTTTTTTCTTCATCTTTCTTGTCCCGTTTGGGCCGGAAAAGGGGGCCCGAAGGCCCCCGATCTCAATTCGCCGGCTTCGCCTCGGTGGGTTTGTCCGCTGGCGCCGCGGCCTCGGCATGCTCGGTCGCGCCCACATCCGCACCCATCACCGACAGCCCCTTGAGAATGTCGATCGCATAGGCGAGCTGGTAATCCTCGAGCCGCAGCTTCGCCGCCTCTTCCGCCTTGGCGCGTTCTTCCTCGGCCTGCTTCTTTTCGTCCTCGGTCATCGAGTCGTTCGAAAGCACGCCGCGCAGATCGGCCTCCGACCGGGTCTTCTGCTGATCCTCGGCCTGCGCATCGGGGTTTTCCGGCTGCGCCGCGGGCTGCGGCACGACGATGTCGGGGGCGATGCCGAGCGACTGGATCGAGCGGCCCGAGGGCGTGTAGTAACGCGCCGTGGTCAGGCGCATCGCGCCCTCGCCCTTGATCGGCATCACCGTCTGCACCGAGCCCTTGCCGAAACTCTTGGTGCCGACGACGATCGCGCGATGATGATCCTGCAGCGCACCGGTCACGATCTCCGAGGCCGAGGCCGAGCCGCCATTGATCAGCACGACGATCGGCTTGCCATCGGCAAGATCGCCCGGCGTCGCGTTGAACCGCTCGCTGTCCTCGGGTTTGCGACCGCGGGTCGAGACGATCTCGCCCTTGTCGAGGAAGGCGTCCGAGACCGCGATCGCCTGGGTCAGCAACCCGCCCGGGTTGTTGCGCAGGTCGATCACGATGCCGTCGACCTTGTCCATGCCGCCGGCGTCGGCGACCGCCTTCTTCAGGCTGTCCTGCAGGTTGGGGAAGGTCTGGTCGTTGAAGGTGGTGATCCGCAGCACGACGGTCTTGCCCTCGAGCCGGCCCTTCACCGCGGTAAGCTTGATCGTGTCGCGCGTCATCGTCACGTCGAAGGGCTCCTGCTGCCCGTCGCGCACGATCGTCACGGTGATCTCGCTGCCGACCGGGCCGCGCATCTTGTCGACCGCCTGGTCGAGCGAGAGGCCCATCAGGCTCTCGCCATCGACCGCGGTGATGAAGTCACCGGTCTGGATCCCGGCGGCGGCGGCCGGCGTGCCATCCATCGGGGAGACGACCTTGACCGCGCCGTTCTCCTGCGTGACCTCGATGCCGAGCCCGCCGAAGGAGCCGCGCGTCTGCACCTTCATGTCGGCGTAATCGTCCGGCGGCAGGTAGCTCGAATGCGGATCGAGCGAGCTGAGCATGCCGTTGATCGCGGCCTCGATCAGCTTCTTGTCGTCGACCGGTTCGACGTAATCCGAGCGGATCCGTTCGAAGATGTCCCCGAACAGGTCGAGCTGCTCGTAGACCGAGCTCGACTTCGTGGTCTCCTGCGCCAGGAGCGGAGCGACCTGCGCCGAAATCAACGCCCCGGCGACAGTGCCGCCCAACGCGGCCATGACGAACTTTTTCATTCTCGACCCTTGATCCTGTCAGTTTTTCGTCTGGGTGAACCACGCGGCGGGGTCCACGGGCTGCTTGCCCTTCCTCAGTTCCATATAAAGCGTCTCCGTCCGCCCGGCGCTACCGCCCTTCTGCGCCGCCTGAACGAAATCCGCCCCGAATTCCTGCGCGCCCGGCTCGGTTCCGCCCATCAGCCCGACGGGCGCCCCGGCGGCGAGCACGTCGCCGGTTTCACCATAGACGGTGCCAAGCCCGGCCAGAACCAGAAGATAGCCTTCCGCCGGCTCGAGGATCATCACATTTCCGTAGTCGAGCAGCGGCCCGCGATAGCGCACCGTCGCCGGCCAGGGCGCGGTGACAAGCGCGGCGGGCGCCGTCGCGATCACCAGGCCGGGGCGGCGGATCCCCGCGGCATCCGCCTCGTTGAACTTGCGCAGCAGGGTGCCAAGCACCGGCATCGGCAACGTGCCCTTCGCCCCGGCGAAATCCTCCATCGGCGCGCCGATGTCGCTGTCGAGATCGGCAAGCCCGGTGGCGAACCCCTCGAGCGTGTCGGCGCTTTCGACCAGCTTGCGCAGATCCTCCGGCTCCTCGAGATAGCGTTTCGGCAGGTTGGTGCGGTCGGCAACCGCCTGGCTCAGCGCGGTGCGCGCCTCCTGCACCGAGGCGAGCCCGCTTTCGAGCACCTGCTCGGCATTGCCCTGCACCGCGCGCAGCGCCTTGATCTCCTCAAGATCGCCACGCATCGTCTCCGCCTGAGCCTGCAGCGCGGGCGTCACCGCGCCAAGCACCATGCCCGACCGCGCCGAGCCCAGCGGCCCCGCCGGATGCAGCAGCAAAAGCGGCCCCTCGGAGCGCTCCATCGTGCTCATCACGCCGAGCAGCCGGCCGATATCCTCGCGCTTCGCGTCGAACCCCGCCTCGATCTCGCGTTCGCGGATCGCCGCGCGGCGCAGCCCGTCGCGCAGCGCACCCAGCCCCTTTTCATAGGCTGAAATCGTCGCGGTGAGCGCCGCGACGCGATCCGCCTTCGTCTTCGCCGCATCGAGCGCCGCGATCGAGCTGCGCAGATCGTCGGCCGCCTTCAGCGCGACATCGGTCGCGGGGCTGGCCGAAGCCGCCCCGGCGCCAAGCATCAGCGCGACGATCGCAGCCCGCATCAACGGACGATCAGCGTCTTGCCGGTCATTTCGGGCGGCACCGGCAACTGCATCAGGTCAAGCAGCGTCGGCGCAAGATCGGCGAGCCGCCCGCCATCGCGCAGCGTCACCCCCTCGGGCCCGCCGACAAGGGCGACAGGCACCGGGTTCGTGGTATGCGCGGTATGCGGTTTGCCGGTGACCGGGTCGATCATCGTCTCGCAGTTGCCGTGGTCGGCGGTGACGATCATCGCGCCACCGGCGGCCTTCAGCGCGGCGATCACCTTGCCCATGTCGCGGTCGATCTCCTCGCAGGCGGCGATCGCGGCGGGCAGGCTCCCGGTATGGCCGACCATGTCGGGGTTGGCGTAGTTCACCACGATCAGGTCATAGCCCTTCTCGATCGCATCGACGAAATGGGCGGTCACCTCCGGCGCGCTCATTTCGGGCTGCAGGTCATAGGTTGCGACCTTGGGCGATTTCGGCATGAAGCGATCCTCGCCCGCCCAGGGCGCTTCCTTGCCGCCGTTGAGGAAGAAGGTCACATGCGGATATTTCTCGGTCTCGGCGCAGTGAAACTGCGTAAGCCCTTGTTTCGAAACCCATTCGCCCAGCGTGTTGACGAGGTCGCGCTTCGGATAGGCGGTGGTCATATAGGCGTTGTGGCCGGTCGAATACTCGACCATGCCGAGCATCGCCGACCAGCTCGGCCGCTTCGAGACGTCGATCTCGGCGAAACCGGGCTCGCCCAGCGCGCGCAGGATCTCGCGCGCCCGGTCAGCGCGGAAATTGAGGCAGAAGAAGCCGTCGCCATCCGCCGTGCCGGCATAATCGCCGATCACGGTCGGCTTGATGAATTCGTCCATCTCCTTCTTGGCGTAGCTCTGCGCCACCGCCTCGGCCGGCGTCGCGGCGCTCAGACCCTTCGCCTCCACCATCGCCTCATAGGCAAGGCCGACGCGCTCCCAGCGGTTGTCGCGGTCCATCGCCCAATAGCGGCCGATCACCGTGCCAATCGTGCAGCCCGCCGGCAGACGCGCGACGAAGTCGTCGATGAAGTGCGCGGCGCTGTCGGGCGCCACGTCACGCCCGTCGGTGATCGCATGCACGACGACCGGCACCCCTGCCCCGGCGATCATCTTGCAGGCGGCAAGGACATGCTCGATATGCCCATGCACGCCACCATCCGAGATCACGCCCATCAGATGCGCCCGGCCCCCGGCCGCCTTCACCTTGTCGATGAAGGCGAGGATCGCCTCGTTCTTGAAGAAGCTGCCATCCTCGATCGCGAGGTCGATCTGGCCCAGATCCATCGCCACCACGCGCCCGGCGCCGATATTGGTGTGGCCGACTTCCGAGTTGCCCATCTGCCCGGTCGGCAGGCCGACATCGGGGCCATAGGTGATCAGCGTCGATTTCGGGCAGCCGGTCCAGACCTTGTCGAGGTTGGGCGTGTTCGCCAGAAGCGGCGCGTTGCCCTCACGCTCGGGCCGCTCGCCCCAACCATCGAGAATGCACAGAACGACAGGCTTCGGACGGGACATGGCGGCCTCCTTTGGAATACGCCCGATACTTAAGCCCGCATCGGCGAAACGGCAACCATGGTGACGCTCTCAGGCGGTAAACATCAGGCGCATCGCCTTGGGTTCGAGGCTTTCGAGCTCGATCCGCCGGCTGCGCTGCATGAGGATGCGCAGGGCCTCGTCGGGCTTCTTGAAATAGCGCTTGCGGATGTCGAGGATCACCGCCCCCCCGGCCTCGAGCGTGGCGAGGAAGATCTCGAGGTAATCGCCGATCGGGTAATGGAACCCGCAGGAGATCAGGCTGGTGACGAGATCGGCGCTGAGCCCCTCGATCGCGGCCGGATCGCGGCGCGGATTGATCGGGGTGACGTCGGTCGCGCCATTGTCGCGCAGGAAGGCCGCCGCATCGTTCAGCGAGGCATAGCCAGACCCAAAGCCGTTCCAGCTGTGGTATTGCGCGAAGGTCTCCTCGATGTCGATCAGCGTCACCTTCGGCGCGAAATCCTTCACCAGGAGCACGTCGTTCAACGCCTGCCCGCAGCCGATGTCGATCACGCTTTTCGGCTGGCGCCCGGCGGCGATCAACGCGGTGCGGATCGGCAGATATTCCTTCCAGACCTCGTCGAGGGTGAGGCGAAAGATCTCGCTGCCGCGCACGCCGACCTCGGTCTCGAGCGGGGCGGGATCGCCCGCCTCCCAGGCCGTGCGCGACGAGGCGCTGATGAAATGTGTGCGCTGATAGCCAAGCAGCATCATCCCGCGGGTCGAGATCGCCGCCGGAGAAATCGCCATCTCTTCGAGTGTCTGCATCGCCGCCTCCTGCGTTGGGGGCAGCATAGCGCCGCAAGCTGAGGCTGCAACCGGCTCAGACGCGGTGATAGGGCGTCCCGGCAAGGATTTGCCCGGCACGGTAAAGCTGTTCCGAAAGCATCACCCGCACCAGCATATGCGGCCAGACCATTCGCCCGAAGCTGAGCGACCAGTCCGCCTTCGCGCGCAGCCCGGGCGCGATGCCATCCGCCCCGCCGATCACGAAGGCGACATCGCGCGCCGCATCACGCCAGTTGCCCAGCCGCGTCGCGAATTCGGGGGAACTCACTAGGTCTCCGCGCTCATCGAGCGTGACGACCACGGCACCGGCAGGCAGCGCGCGCTCGATCAGCGCGGCCTCCGCCTCCATGCCAAGGTTCTTCTTGTCCTCGACCTCGATCACCGAGGCCGGGCCAAGGCCGATCGCCCGCCCCGCCTTGGTGAAGCGATCGAGATAGTCCTCGATCAGCGCAAGCTCGGGGCTTTTGCGCAGCCGCCCCACGGCGCAGATCGTGACCTTCATCGCGAGGGATCAGACGCGCGTGCCCGAGGGCATCCACATCTTCTCGAGCTGGTAGAATTCGCGCACTTCGGGGCGGAAGACATGGACGATGACGTCGGTGGCGTCGATCAGCACCCAGTCGCCCTGCTCCTTGCCTTCGATCTTGCAGATCCGGCCGAATTCTTCCTTCATCCGCTCGGTCAGCTTTTCGGCGATGGCGCCGACCTGACGCGACGACCGGCCCGAGCAGATCACCATGTAATCCGCGATCGACGAGCGACCGCGCAGGTCGATCGTGACGATATCTTCGGCCTTGTCGTCTTCGAGGGAGGCGATGACGCGCGCCAGAACCTGGTCGCTCGTCGTTTCGGCACTTGCGAGAGGGCTCGTCATCAGGGCCGCCTTTGCGTCCGAAGCGACGGACGCGGGTGAGAGATGAGACAGGACATTGTCCTCCGGAGGGTCCACGCGCCGAATGGCCCCGGCGCAGGGCATATCAAAAACGTAACATCGCGCCCGTGAAATCTCAACCGAGAGGGCGCGATTTCCCGCCGGCTCGCTTAATGGCGCGGGAATGTCAACCCGAGACCGCCCCGCGGGCCGCGGATTTCCTTGCGGGACTCGGGCCGATGGCCTATATCGCGCGCCATGATCCGTATTTTCGACATGGACGATCGCGCCCGCCTCCGCGAGCGCTTCTACGGCGAAAGCCGCTCGATCCTCGCCCGACTTTGAGCTCGGCGCGGGGGCGATGCCCCTGTCTTCGCGGCCCCGCGCCGCGCGATCCCATTCAGCCATTCGAAGCCAGAAAGTGAGAGCCATGTCCGCTCCGAAGACCCTCTACGACAAGATCTGGGACGCCCATGTCGTCTCCGAAGACGCCGACGGCACCTGCCTGCTCTATATCGACCGCCACCTCGTGCACGAGGTCACCTCGCCTCAGGCCTTCGAGGGCCTGCGCATGGCGGGCCGCCCGGTGCGCGCCCCGGAAAAGACCATCGCCGTGCCGGATCACAACGTGCCCACCACCGAGGGCCGTGAAACGCATATCGACAACGAGGAATCCCGCATTCAGGTCGAGGCGCTCGACAAGAATGCGAAGGATTTCGGCATCAACTACTACCCGGTGACCGACATCCGTCAGGGCATCGTGCATATCGTCGGCCCGGAACAGGGCTGGACGCTGCCGGGCATGACCGTCGTCTGCGGTGACAGCCACACCGCGACCCATGGCGCCTTCGGTGCGCTCGCCCATGGCATCGGCACCTCGGAGGTCGAGCATGTGCTCGCCACCCAGACGCTGATCCAGAAGAAATCGAAGAACATGAAGGTGGAGATCACCGGCAAGCTGCGCCCGGGTGTCACCGCCAAGGACATCACCCTTGCGGTGATCGGCGCCACCGGCACCGCGGGCGGCACCGGCTATGTGATCGAATATTGCGGCGAGGCGATCCGCGATCTCTCGATGGAAGGCCGCATGACCGTCTGCAACATGGCGATCGAGGGCGGCGCCCGCGCCGGCCTGATCGCGCCGGACGAGAAGACCTTCGCCTATGTCATGGGCCGTCCCCATGCGCCGAAGGGCGCGCAATGGGAAGCGGCGCTGAATTGGTGGAAGACGCTCTTCACCGACGAGGGCGCGCATTTCGACAAGGTCGTCACGCTGAAGGGCGAAGAGATCGAGCCGGTCGTGACCTGGGGCACCTCGCCCGAGGACGTGCTGCCGATCTCGGGCAAGGTTCCGGCGCCGGAGGATTTCACCGGCGGCAAGGTCGAGGCGGCGAAGCGTTCGCTCGACTACATGGGCCTCACCCCGGGCATGAACCTCACCGACATCAAGATCGACACCGTCTTCATCGGGTCGTGCACCAATGGCCGGATCGAGGATCTGCGCGCCGCGGCCGCGATCGTGAAGGGCAAGAAGATCAAGGACGGCATGCGCGCCATGGTCGTTCCTGGTTCGGGCCTCGTGCGCCTGCAGGCGGAGGAAGAGGGTCTCGCGCAGATCTTCATCGACGCCGGTTTCGAGTGGCGGCTGGCCGGCTGCTCGATGTGCCTCGCGATGAACCCCGATCAGCTGAGCCCGGGCGAGCGCTGCGCCTCGACCTCGAACCGCAACTTCGAGGGCCGTCAGGGCCGCAATGGCCGCACCCACCTCGTCTCCCCGGCGATGGCGGCGGCGGCGGCGCTCACCGGTCACCTGACCGACGTGCGCGAACTGATGTGATCCGGGGCCGGACGCCCCAAGGAGGTTAGGATGAAAGGCACCACGGCTCTCTTCGTCTCCGGCGGCCTCGCCCTTCTGGGCGGGCTGATCGCGATCCTGTTCCCGCTGCCCGCCTCGCTCGCCGTGGCGGTCTTCGTGGGCTGGATGTTCCTTCTCAGCGGGGTGCTCGGCCTCTGGGCCGGGTTCTCCGACACGACGATTCCGGCGCGCGGCTGGCTGATGCTCTTCGCGCTGCTGCAACTCGTCGTCGGCGTCTGGATGCTTGCGAACCCGCTCAAGGGCCTCGTCTCGCTCACCATCGTCCTCGGCGCGATTTTCCTCGTTTCCGGGGCCGGTCGTGCCATGGTGGCGCTTGCCTTCAGCGGCACGCGCACCTTCTGGATGATGCTGCTCTCGGGCGTGATCACGGCGGCGCTTGGCCTCTACATCCTGTTCAACGTGCCGGAATCGAGCCTGATCCTGCTTGGAACGCTGCTCGCGATCGAGCTTGTCGTGATCGGCTCCACCCTCATTGCCCTGGGCCTTGCCCTCAAGAAATCGGATATGTGACCCATGCAGAAATTCGAAAAACTCACCGGGATCGCGGCGCCCATGCCGCTGGTCAATATCGACACCGACATGATCATCCCGAAAGGCTTCCTGAAGACGATCAAGCGCACCGGCCTTGGCGTGCACGCCTTCGACGAGATGCGTTACAATCTCGACGGCTCGGAAAACCCCGAGTTCGTGCTGAACAAGCCGCAGTATCGCGAGGCCTCGATCCTCGTCGCGGGCGACAACTTCGGTTGTGGCTCCTCGCGTGAGCACGCCCCCTGGGCGCTCGCCGATTTCGGCATCAAGGCGATCGTCTCGACCTCCTTCGCCGACATCTTCTTCAACAACTGCTTCAAGAACGGCATGCTGCCGATCGTGCTGCCGCAGGAGCAGGTCGACCTGCTGATGAAGGACGCGGAAAAGGGTGCCAATGCGCGCATGACCGTCGATCTCGAGGCGCAGGAGATCACCACCTCGGATGGCGTGAAGATCCCCTTCGAGGTCGATGCCTTCAAGAAGCACTGCCTGCTGAACGGTCTCGACGACATCGGCCTGACGCTGGAAAAGGTCGCCGCGATCGACACGTTCGAGGCGCAGGCCGCGCAGTCGCGCCCCTGGGTGTGATGCCGGGAGCGTTGCCCTTGTGGTGACCAACCCATTGAAACACAAGATAAAGGGCCGCCTTCGAGGCGGCCCTTTTTTCGCCTTCGGATTGATGCAATTGCGCACCAGTTCCACCTTCAATTCGCCGCTTTGGGAAACGAACCCTTAAGCACGGATTGCCAGACCGGGTGGAAGTGGGCAAAATCATGGCAACAATGAGGCAGTTCGCCACAATCGGCGAGAAAATCAGTTCGGCACAGGCTCTCGGCAATGTATCGGGGGCGACCGAGGCGAGGGGCAGGACCGTGATTGCACGTTATGCAGGCGCGTTGGTGCGGGCCATTCTGGTGGCTTTCGTCATCGCCATGCCGTCGTTGATTCTTCCGACGGTCTCCGCGGATACCGGGCAGATCGTGGCGCTGATCGGGCTTTTCGCCGCGGCGCTGACCTTCTTCGAATATGCCTCCGTCTATCCCGGCCTCGTCGAGTTCCGCGACGCGCCGCCGTTCAACCGCATCCGCTATGCCTCGCTGCTCGTCACCGTGACGATGCTTTCGATCGTGGTTCTGGCGCGCACCGACGGCTCGACGCTCGCGCGTTTCGTCGACGTGATCGGCGCGGCGATGGCGCGCTCGATCGACATCCCCTACAGCCCGGTGCGGCTGCTGGTGCTGATGCTGCCCGAGACGGCGACACCCGCGCAGGTCGAGATCGTGCGCACCGCGGGCGGCATCGCCTATATGACCTCGCTGGTGACGCTGGGCTATTTCGTGGTGGCGATCCGCGCCGCCGGCTGGCCGACGCGGCACGGCAGCTTCAACGTCTGGGTCAACCTGCCGACCTTCGACCCCACCGCCGGCGGCGACGTGGTCGAGCGGCTGCGGCGGGATGCCTGGTTCAACATCGCGCTGGGCTTCCTTCTGCCCTTCCTCATCCCCGCGGTGATCAAGGCGATCTCGGCGAGCTTCTCGCCGGTGACGCTCAGCTCGCCGCAAACCCTGATCTGGACGGTGACGGCATGGGCCTTCCTTCCGGCGAGCCTCTTCATGCGCGGCATCGCGATGGGGCGGATCGCGAGCATGATCGAGGCGAAGCGCCGCGCCTCTTCCGACGCGGCCGAAGATCACCTCTTGCCGGCCTGATCGCGGCGGCGCTTCTGGCGCTTCCGGCCGCGGCCGAACCGCTGCGCATCGCGACCTATGGCGCGGAGCTTTCGCGCGACGGGCCGGGGCTTCTTTATCGCGACCTCGAAAAGGGCGACGATCCGCAGATTGCGGCCGTCGTCGCGGTGATTGCCGCGGCGCGGCCCGATGTGCTTTTGCTCACCGGGTTCGACTGGGATTACGAGGGCAGGGCGCTCGCCAGCCTTTCCGCGCGGCTGGCGCAGGCGGGGCTCGATTATCCGTTCCATTACGCGCCGCGGCCGAACAGCGGGCTCGACAGCGGCCTCGATCTCGATGGCGACGGCACCGCGGGCAGCCCGCGCGATGCGCAGGGCTACGGTCGGTTTCTGGGCGACGGCGGCATGGCGATCCTCTCGCGGCTGCCGATCCTCTCCGATCAGGCGCGCGACTTTTCCGCGCTGCACTGGGCGGATCTGCCCGGCACGCTGATCGGTGGCGCGGCGATGTCGCCCGAGGCGGTCGCGGTGCAGCGCCTCTCGACAACCGGGCATTGGGACGTGCCGCTGCAACTCCCCTCGGGCGCGGCGCTGCATCTTTTCGCCTTCGCCGCGACGCCACCGCTCTTCGATGGGCCGGAGGATCGGAACGGACGCCGCAACCATGACGAGATCGCCTTCTGGCAACGCTATCTCGACGGGCTGCTGCCGGAGAAACCGGCGCAGGCGCCCTTCGTCCTCCTTGGCGACGCCGAGCTCGATCCGCAGGGCGGCGCCGGCCGGCACGCGGCGATCGCGGCCTTGCTCGCCGATCCGCGGCTGCAGGATCCGGCGCCGCGCTCGGATGGCGGGGCGCAGGTGAAACGGGCGGAGCAGGGCGGCGATTCTTCCCTCGACACGATAGATTTCGGAGCGAAAAGCAAGACCGGCGGATTGCGGCTCGACTACGTTCTGCCCTCCGCCGATCTGCGCGTGACCGGGGCGGGGGTGCTCTGGCCGGCGCCCGGCGATCCGCTTGCCGCGACGGCGGCGAAGGCCTCGCGGCATCGCCTCGTCTGGGTCGATATCGACGCGCCCTGAGCGCCGCGCTTGACCCCGCGGCCCCCCTCGGCTAGGCCGCTCCCGACCCTTCTTTTGTTGGAGATTGCCATGGCCAACCCTTCCCTTCTGATCCTCGCCGGCGACGGCATCGGCCCCGAAGTCATGACCGAGGTGAAAAAGATCATCACCTGGTATGGCGACAAGCGTGGTCTTGCCTTCGACGTGACCGAGGATCTCGTCGGCGGTGCTGCCTATGATGTGCATGGCGTGCCGCTTTCGGACGAAACCATGGCCAAGGCGCAAGAGGTTGACGCCGTCATGCTTGGCGCCGTGGGCGGGCCGAAATACGACGTGCTCGACTTCTCGGTGAAGCCGGAGCGCGGCCTGCTGCGTCTGCGCAAGGAGATGGACCTCTTCGCGAACCTGCGCCCCGCGCAGTGCTTCGACGCGCTCGCCGATTTCTCCTCGCTCAAGAAGGACATCGTCGCCGGGCTCGACATCATGATCGTGCGTGAGCTGACCTCGGGCGTCTACTTCGGCCAGCCCCGCGGCATCATCGAGGAAAACGGCGAGCGTGTGGGCATCAACACCCAGCGCTACACCGAAAGCGAGATCGCCCGCGTCGCGCGTGCCGCCTTCGAGCTTGCGAAGAAGCGTGACGGCCGCGTCTGCTCGGTCGAGAAGGCCAACGTGATGGAATCGGGCATCCTCTGGCGCGAGGTCGTCACCGCGATCCACGCCGCCGAATACCCGGAGATCGAGCTGAGCCACATGTATGCCGACAACTGCGCGATGCAGCTCGTCCGCCGGCCGAAGCAGTTCGACGTGATCCTCACCGACAACCTCTTCGGCGACATCCTCTCGGATTGCGCCGCGATGCTGACCGGTTCGCTCGGCATGCTGCCCTCCGCGAGCCTCGGCGCGCCGATGGCGAATGGCCGCCCGAAGGCGATGTACGAGCCCGTGCACGGCTCGGCCCCCGACATCGCGGGCCAGGGCAAGGCGAACCCGATCGCCTGCGTGCTGAGCTTCGCCATGGCGCTGCGCTACAGCTTCGATCAGGGCGAGGAGGCGACGCGCCTCGAGAAGGCGGTCGAGAAGGTGCTGGCCGACGGCGTGCGCACCGCCGACCTGATGGGCCCCGAGGGGGGCACCGCGGTCTCGACCTCGGAGATGGGCGACAAGATCATCGCCGCGCTCGACGCGAGCCTCTGATCTGACGACACGAAACGGGCGGCGCGGGGGAGACCTCGCGCCGCTTTGCTTTGCACTTGCCTGCCGCCCGGGCCGCCCTTTATGTCAGCGATAACGGAGGCGGTGATGAGCGCTGGCAAGTCGAATGTGAAAGGCGCGATCTATGCGCTCCTCGCGATGGCGATCTACGCCACGCATGACGCGGTGGTGAAACACCTAGGTGCGCAATATTCGGCGATCCAGATCGTGTTCTTCGCCGCGCTGCTTAGCTTTCCGCTGCTGTCGGTGATCCTGCTCAACGACAAGCGCGAGGGGCATCTGCGCCCGATCCACCCCTGGTGGGTGACGGGGCGCGCGGTGGCCACGGTGATCAACGGCGTCACCGCCTTCTATGCCTTCGGTCATCTGCCGCTGGCGCAGGTCTATCCGATTCTTTTTGCGACGCCGCTCTTCATCACCGTGCTCTCGATCCCGGTTCTGGGCGAGAGGGTCGGCTGGCATCGTTGGGCGGCGGTGGTGATCGGGCTGATCGGCGTGCTGATCGTGGTGCGTCCGGGGCAGGCGGAACTGACGCTCGGCCATGTCGCCGCGCTCGTCTCGGCGCTGCTTGGCGCTTTCGCCGCGATCAGCGTGCGCAAGATCGGCAGTGACGAGCGGTCCGTCGTGCTGCTGCTCTCGCCGCTGCTGGGCAATGTGCTGGCGATGGGGGCGGCACTGCCGCTGGTCTGGGTGCCGCTGCAGCTTGTCGATCTCGGCTTCATGGCGATCGTGGCGCTGTTCGGCCTCACCGCCGCCTTCCTCTCGATCCTCTCCTATCGCGCGGGCGAGGCGGCGATCGTCGCGCCGATGCAATATTCGCAGATCCTCTGGGCGGTGCTCTTCGGCTGGGTGCTGTTTGACGAGCGCCCCGATGCGCTGACGCTGATCGGCGCGGCGGTGGTGATCGCCTCGGGCATCTACATCCTGTTCCGGGAGGCGACGGCGAACGCCTCGCAGAATACGCCGGTGCTCGAGACGCGCGGGCGCGTGGAGATGGTTTCGACCCCCCGTTCCTCGCTTTTGCAGCGCGCGCTGAACCTGACCGGACGCAGCACTTCGCGCTGAGTGCGAGATTTCTCGGAATCCCCCTTGCAAATGCCGCGCCGGTTGGCTAATTCGCCCCTCACGGTCGGAGCGTAGCGCAGCCTGGTAGCGCACCTGCTTCGGGAGCAGGGGGTCGGAGGTTCGAATCCTCTCGCTCCGACCAATATCTTCCCGAAAATTCAGCAAGTAAAATGCAAGGCCTGCTCCGAACCGGAGCCATGCTGAACCGGGCGTTGAACTCGCCTCGGGGCTTTGCGCGCGCATCAGCGACACGTTCTCGTCAGAACGGCCTTTCGGAGGCGGGTGATGAAGAGAATTTTTTGGTGACCCCGACAGGATTTGAACCTGTAACCTGCCCCTTAGGAGGGGGCTGCTCTATCCAGTTGAGCCACGGGGCCACGCGCCTCCTTTTGCGGAGAATTTCACGCGAAAGCAAGCTGCACCGGAAAGCGCAAAGGAAAAGGGGGAGCGTATTGGCCCACCGCTCCCCCTTTCGGGTCCGGGTTCGCGATCGGAGTCTACACGCGATCCGGTATGTGCGGGGGCGGTTTTTTCGGTGTCTGGGCCGCCTCCGTTATCGCTAACATGACACGAGTGAAATGCTTGCGCAAGAGAAATGTTTGGCGTTAAGCAAAGGGTATCCCCATCGAAAGGACGCCCCTTGGCCCGCCCCCCCGCCGATCCCCGCCGCCCCCTGACCCTGCGCGATGTCTCCGAAGCGTCGGGCGTGTCGGAGATGACGGTCAGCCGGGTGTTGCGCAACCGGGGCGATGTCTCCGAGGCGACCCGCGCGAAGGTGCTCGCGGCGGCGCGGCAGCTTGGCTATGTGCCCAACAAGATCGCCGGCGCGCTCGCCTCGCAACGCGTCAACCTCGTCGGCGTGATCATCCCCTCGCTTTCGAACCTCGTCTTTCCCGAGGTGCTGACCGGGATCTCGGCCGAACTCGAGGATACCGGGCTGCAACCGGTCGTGGGGGTGACGGACTATTCCGCGGCGAAGGAAGAGGCCGTGCTTTACGAGATGCTCTCCTGGCGCCCTTCCGGCGTGATCCTGGCCGGGCTCGAACACACGCCGACGGCGCGGGCGATGCTGGAGAACGCCGGCGTGCCGGTCGTCGAGATCATGGATGTGGATGGCGAGGGCGTCGATTCCGTCGTCGGCATTTCGCATCGCCGGGCGGGGCGCTACATGGCCGAGGCGATCGTCGCCGCTGGATACCGTCGCATCGGCTTTCTCGGCACGAAGATGCCGGAGGATCACCGCGCGCGCAAACGGCTCGAGGGGTTCCGCGAGGGGCTTGCCGCGGCGGGGCTTGATCTTGCCGATACCGAATTCTACTCCGGCGGTTCGGCGCTGCTGAAGGGGCGGGAGATGACCGCCGAGATCCTCTCGCGCAGCCCGGATATCGACTTTCTCTATTATTCCAATGACATGATCGGGGCGGGCGGGCTGCTTTGGTGCCTCGATCATGGCTATGACGTGCCCGAGAAACTTGGCCTTGCCGGGTTCAACGGGGTCGATCTGCTCGACGGCCTCCCGCGCAAGCTTGCGACGATGGATGCCTGCCGGCGCGAGATCGGGCGCAAGGCCGCCGAAATCATCGCCGGGCGCCCGCATGGCGGCATGATCGGGGGCGAGGTGATCGAACTCGAACCGGTGCTTCAGCTCGGCGACACGATCCGCCGCCGCTGAGCCCTAGCGCCGCGCGCCCCAGCTGAGCGAGGCATATTGCCGCGTGTAGAATTCGCCCATCAGCCCGATCGCCAGGAAGATGAGGCCGAGCGTGAGCGGGTATTCCCAGTTCGAATTGTGCGGATTGTAATTGATGAAGGTGTAGCCGCGCGCCTGGTCGATGGTGTGGAACAGCGGGTTCCAGTTGAACAGCACCAACATCTTGTGGGTCAGGTTGTTCGCAAGGAACATCTTGCCCGAGGCGATCATGTTCGCGCGGGAATAGACCTGCTGGATGATGCCGACGACCGAGGGGTTCCAGGGCTTCGCCGCAAGGAAGACCATCCCCAGCGCGACGCCGACGAACCAGGTCAGAAGCACCATCGCCAGCGCGCCCACCCAGTCATAGATCTCGATCGGGGTGAAGGCGGCGTGGTAGATGTAAAGCACCACCGTCATCGACAGAAGCTGGATATAGAGCACGCTCAGCGCCGAGGAAGCGATCGAGACCGCGGTGGTCATCGGCGCGTGTTTCATCATCTGCGAGGTCGAGCCCTCGGAGCCGAAGACGGCGCCCATCGCCTTGGTATGGGTCATGTAGAGGAAGATCCCCGACATGATGTAGAGCATGAAGTCGCCGCGCACCTGGCTGCCGCGCAGGCCGAGCACGCCGTACATGATGTAGAAGGTGAAGACGAGCAGCATCGTCTGCATCATGTTGCGCAGCAGGCCGAGGATCGCGTTGCCCTGCGACTTGCGGATATGGCGCACCGTCGCGTGGTAGATCAGCTCCAGCATGCTGAAGGTGGATCCGATCTTGCTTTTGCTGCGTTCGGTTCTGAACATGATCCTGCCGTGCTGGCCTCGATACCTTTTACCGCGGAAAACTTGCCGTTCCCTTGACGGGGCATCATAAGGTGAGGGGTAGAACATGGCAATCTGGCCGTAAAACGGCCGAATGGAGTGGAAAATGGATTTTGACCGTCTCGTGAGCGTGATGCGACGTCTGGCCCTCGAGGCGGGCGACCGGATCATGGAAATCTACAATTCGCCCGATTTCGAGGTGAAGACCAAGTCCGACAGCTCCCCGGTGACCGAGGCCGACGAGGCCGCCGATGCGCTGATCTCCGCGGGCCTCGCCGAGGCCTTCCCGGCGATGGCGCTGGTGACCGAGGAGCAGGCGGCAAGCCACGATCAGCATGTCAGCACCTTCCTGATTGTCGATCCCCTTGATGGTACGAAGGAATTCGTCAAGCGCCGCGGCGATTTCACGGTCAATATCGCCTATGTCGAGGATGGCGTTCCGCTGCGCGGCGTCGTCTATGCGCCGGCGAAGGGGCGGCTGTTCTACACCCTTGCCGATGGCCGCTCGGTCGAGGAGATCGGCCCTGATTTCCACAAGGAAGCGATCGGCGAACAGAAGCCGCTTTCGGTGTCGATGCCGGACAACCGCGGGCTGATGGTCGTCGCTTCGAAATCGCACCGCGATCAGGCGACCGACGATTACATCGCTCAATATGCCGTGAAGGACATGACCTCGGCGGGTTCCTCGCTGAAATTCTGTCTCGTCGCCACCGGCGAGGCCGATCTCTACCCGCGGCTCGGGCGCACGATGGAATGGGACACGGCCGCGGGCGACGCGGTGCTGCGCGGCGCCGGCGGGCAGATGGTGCGATTCGAGGATCACGCGCCCTTCACCTATGGCAAGGAAGGTTTCGCCAATCCCTTCTTCATCGCCTATGCGCCGGGCGTGCTCCTGGTGAAATGATGTCGACCCTGATCGTGATCCCGGCGCGTTACGCTTCGACGCGTTATCCGGCGAAACCGCTCGTCGCGCTGACCGGCGCGACGGGCGCGGCGAAGACCCTGATCCGCCGCAGCTGGGAGGCGGCGATGGCGGTCGAGGGCGCCTCCCGCGTCGTCGTCGCCACCGATGATGACCGAATCCGCACCGAGGCGGAGAGCTTCGGCGCCGAGGTGGTGATGACCTCGACCTCCTGCGCCAACGGCACCGAGCGCTGCGCCGAGGCGCTCGCCAATCTCGGCGGCGGCTATGACATCGTCGTCAACCTGCAGGGTGATGCGCCGCTCACCCCCGCCTGGTTCGTCGAAGACTTGGTGAAGGGGCTGATCGCCAACCCCTGGGCCGAACTCGCCACCCCGGTGCTGCGCTGCGAGGGGGCGATGCTCGCCGGGCTGATCGAGGATCGCCGCAACGATCGCGTCGGTGGCACCACCGCCGTCTTCGGCGCCGGCAACCGGGCGCTCTATTTCTCGAAGGAAGTGATCCCCTATACCGGCAAGGCCTATGGCGCGACCGAGCCGACGCCGGTCTTCCACCATGTCGGCGTCTATGCCTATCGGCCCGAGACGCTGATGGCCTATCCCGGATGGACGGTCGGACCGCTCGAAACGCTCGAGGGGCTCGAACAGCTGCGCTTCCTCGAGAACGGGCGCGCCGTGCTCTGCACCGAGGTGGAGGCGCGGGGGCGGCAGTTCTGGGAGCTGAACAACCCCTCCGACGTGCCGAAGATCGAGGCGATGATGGCGGAAATGGGAATCGCCTGATCCGGCTGCGGGCCCGGGGGCGCAACCGCGATATGCGTCGTCCCGGCCCGCTTTCCCGCGGACTGACCCGGCGGCAGGCAAAGTGAGACAATAACCGCCGGTTTCCCCTTAACTTTTACCTTACCATGCTGCGATGCTTGAGCAGCGGCCGGAATAGGGCCAGAATGGCCGCAACGCATTCGAGCGGAACCGCTCAAAAAGATAGGTGCTTCATGAAACGCAAGGTTACGAAGGCGATCTTTCCGGTCGCAGGCCTCGGAACCCGCTTCCTCCCCGCAACGAAGTCGATCCCGAAGGAAATCCTGACGCTCGTCGACAAGCCCCTGATCCAATACGCGATCGACGAGGCGCGCGCCGCCGGGATCAAGGAATTCATCTTCGTCACCTCGCGCGGCAAGTCCGCGCTCGAGGATTATTTTGACGATGCCCCCGAGCTCGAGGCCTCGCTGCGCAAGAAGGGCAAGACCGAGCTGCTCGAGATGCTCAAGACCACCAACATGGATTCGGGCGCGATCGCCTATGTCCGGCAGAACCGCCCGCTCGGCCTTGGCCACGCGGTCTGGTGCGCGCGCAAGCTGGTCGCCAACGAGCCCTTCGCGGTGATTCTCACCGATGACGTGATCGCCGCCGAAAAGCCCTGCCTTGCGCAGATGATGGACGCCTATAACGAGACCGGCGGCAACGTCGTCGCCGCGATGGAAGTGCCGCAGGAGCGCACATCCTCCTACGGTATCCTCGACATCGCCGAGGACATGGGCTCGATGGTCCGCGTGAAGGGCATGGTCGAGAAGCCGAAGGCGGAAGAGGCGCCTTCGAACCTCGCGGTGATCGGGCGCTACATCCTGACCCCGCAGATCATGCAGAACCTCAACAAGAAGAAAGAGGGCGCCGGCGGCGAGATCCAGCTGACCGACGCGATCGCCGAGGAGATCGAGAAGGGCAATCCCGTCTATGGTTTCCGCTTCCGTGGTCAGCGCTACGATTGCGGCTCGAAGGCGGGCTTCCTGCAGGCGACGGTGGCCTTCGGCCTTGCGCGCGACGATCTGCGCGAGGAGTTCGGCGACTATCTGAACGACCTCATGGCGATGCGCACCGCGGCCGAGTGAGTCCATGACGAAGCATGTTCTGGTTACCGGCGGCGCCGGCTATATCGGCTCGCACGCCTGCAAGGCGCTGCGTGCCGCGGGTTATGTTCCGGTCACCTATGACAGCTTCGTCACCGGCTGGCGCGATGCGGTGAAGTTCGGCCCCCTCGAGGAGGGCGAGCTTTCCGATCGCGCGCGGCTCGACGCCGTTTTCGCCAAGTGGAAGCCGGTCGCGGTGATGCATTTCGCCGCGCTCAGCCTCGTCGGCGAGTCGATGAAGGATCCGGGGAAATACTGGCGCGCGAATGTGCTCTCCTCGCTCACCCTGATCGAGGCGGCCTGCGCGGCCGGTTGCCTCGATTTCGTCTTCTCCTCGACCTGCGCCACCTATGGCGATCAGGACGGGGTCGTGCTCGACGAGGGCACGCGGCAGATGCCGATCAACGCCTATGGCGGCTCGAAACGCGCGATCGAGGACATGCTGCGCGACTTTGGCGCGAGCCACGGGCTGCGCTCGGTGATCTTCCGCTATTTCAACGTGGCGGGCTGCGACCCGGAGGCGGAGGTGGGCGAATTCCACCGCCCCGAGACGCATCTGATCCCGCTGATGCTCGACGCGATCGACGGGCGGCGCCCGGCGCTCACCGTTTTCGGCTCGGATTACCCGACGCCCGACGGCACCTGCATCCGCGACTATGTCCATGTCTCCGATCTGGTCGACGCGCATCTTCTCGGGTTGCAATGGCTCGAGGCGGGCAAGCCCTCGGAGGTGTTCTGCCTCGGCTCCGGCACCGGCTTCTCGGTGCGCGAGGTGATCGCGCAATCGCGGGCGGTGACCAATCGCGAGGTGCCGATCGTCGAGGGCGATCGCCGCCCCGGCGATGCCGCAAAACTCGTCTCCGGCTCGACCAAGGCGCTGCGCGAACTTGGCTGGGCACCGAAGCGCACCGACCTCACCACGATGATCGCCGACGCGTGGCGCTGGCATCAGAGCGGACATTATGAAAAATAGCCCCCTGACGGGGGTGTGATGGCGTCTTTTTCCGATCTCTGGGAAGCCTATCGGTTGCGGCACAAGCGCCGCTACCTGCTGTTGCGTGCGATCCATCGCCGCCGGCATTTGCGCAGTGTCGCCGACCGCACCGCGGCGATCCGTCGCGACAGCCTGCTCGTCTTCGCCACCATGCGCAACGAGGCGGCGCGCCTGCCCTGGTTCTTCACGCATTACCGGGCGATGGGGATCAATCATTTCCTGATCGTGGACAATGGCAGCGACGACGGCACCGTCGAGCTGCTTGCGGCCCAGCCCGATGTCTCGCTCTGGAGCACGGGCAAAAGCTATCGTCTCTCGCGTTTCGGCGTCGATTGGGTGAGCTGGCTGCTGTTCCGCTATGGACATGGGCACTGGTGCCTGACCGTCGATGCCGACGAGCTGCTGATCTATCCCTATCACGACACGCGGCCGCTGCCGGCGCTCACAGAATGGCTCGACCGCAGCGGGATCCGGGTGTTTCCCGCGATGATGCTCGAGCTTTATCCGAAGGGGCCGATCGACGCGCAGCGTTACCTGCCCGGGCAGGATCCGACCGAGGTGCTCGGCTGGTATGACGCCGGCAATTACACGATCGCACGGCAGGATCAGACGCGCGCGCTCTGGATTCAGGGCGGGCCGCGGGCGCGGATGTCCTTTGCCGACCGGCCGCGGCATGCGCCGACGCTGTCGAAACTGCCGCTGGTGCATTGGAACCGGCGCTGGATCTACCTCAACTCGACCCATGCGCTGCTGCCGCGCCGCCTCAACGAGGCCTATGACCGGCTCGGCGGGGAAAAGATCTCCGGCCTGCTCCTGCACACGAAATTCCTGCCCGAGGTGGTCGGGAAATCCGCCGAAGAGAAGCAGCGGCGCGAACATTTCGGCCGGCCGGAGAATTTCGACGCCTATTACGACGATCTGATCGCCGCGCCCGATTTCTGGACCCCGCACTCCACCCGCTACGAGGGCTGGCGCGCGCTCGAGGCGCGGGGGCTGATGTCGCGCGGGGGCTGGATATGAAAGAAGATTGTATCTCAGTGAGATACAAATATTTACCTGTCGCGGTGATATGCCTATTCTGACCGGAAAATCATATCGTGTCACGTTTTCGCCAGGGCAGGCAGGCAGCGTTCCGTTTTCCGGTTTCTTTGCATGGGACAATTAACCCTGTCTCAAGCAAAATCGGTCAAACCGGAACGCAGGGCGCGGACGCGCGGAGGAGAGGCCAGGAGTGGGGCTGAGGCAGGCCATAAAACTGCGCAGGGAGCGGCGTTTGCGCCAATGGCGCGGCTTTCGCAAGCGCCGGCAGCTGCATGTCGTGGCCGATCGCACCGCGAAGATCGGGCGCGGCGACGTGCTTCTCTTCTGCACCCAGCGCAACGAGCGCATCCGTCTGCCCTATTTCCTGCGCTACTACCGCGACCTCGGGGTGAAGCATTTCCTCTTCGTCGACAACGACAGCACCGACGGCGCGCGTGATTATCTCGCCGGGCAGCCGGATTGCTCGGTCTGGACGACGACGGGCTCCTACAAGGCCTCCGCCTTCGGGATGGACTGGCTGAACCATCTTCTGCGGATCTACGGCACCGGGCACTGGACGCTGACGGTCGACCCCGACGAGTTCTTCGTCTACCCGTTCTGCGACACCCGCCCGATCGACGCGCTGACCGACTGGCTCGACACCTACGACATCCGCTCCTTTCCGGCGATGCTGCTCGACATGTATCCGAAGGGGCCGATCGACGCCGTGCCTTACCGCGAGGGACAGAACCCGTTCGAGATCGCCAGCTGGTTCGACAGCGGCAATTACATGCTGCGCAAGAACCGGGCGATGAACAATCTCTGGATCCAGGGCGGGCCGCGCGCGCGGATGTTCTTTGCCGACCATCCGAAGGATGCCCCCTCGCTCAACAAGATCCCGCTGGTGAAATGGGAGCGCGGCCTCGTCTATACCTCCTCGACCCATATGCTCCTGCCGCGGGGGCTGAACATGGTCTATGACGAATGGGGAGGGGAGAAGGCCTCGGGCTGCCTTCTGCATGCGAAGTTCCTCTCGCCGCTGACGCACAAGGTCGCCGAGGAGATGGAGCGCAAGGAGCATTACGCCGGTTCACGCGAGTATCGCGCCTATCGGGAGCGCTTGAGTTCCGAGCCCGATCTGTGGACAAAATGGTCGGAGAAATACATCAACTGGCGTCAGCTCGAGATCCTCGGGCTGATGTCGAAGGGGAACTGGGCATGAGGGCGCGGAAGTGACCGTCGGCTTCATCATGATGTGCCACACGGCGCTGCACCGGGCCGCGCAGGTCGCGCGCTACTGGGCGGAGAATGATGCGCCGGTGGTGATCCATGTCGACGCCCGGGTCTCCGACGCGGATTTCACCGCGCTCGGGCGCAGCCTCGCCGATCTCGGCAATGTCTCCTTCTCGAAGCGCTTCAAATGCGAATGGGGCACCTGGTCGCTCGTCTCCGCGGCGCAGGCCGGGGCGGAGCAGATGCTCGCGCGCCATGCCGAGGTGCGGCATGTCTATCTCGCCTCCGGCTCCTGCCTGCCGCTGCGGCCCCTGCGCGAGCTTGTCGATTACCTCGACGCGCGACCGCAGACCGATTTCATCGAGAGCGTCACCACCGCCGAGGTCGGCTGGACGGTGGGCGGCATCGACATGGAGCGCTTCACCCTGCGCTTCCCCTTCTCCTGGAAGAAGCAGCGCCGCCTCTTCGACCGCTACGTCGAATTCCAGCGCCGCATCAAGTTCCGCCGCCGGATCCCCGACGGCATCGTGCCGCATCTGGGCAGCCAGTGGTGGTGCCTCACGCGCCAGACGCTGAGCGCGATCCTGCAAGACCCGGAGCGGGTCGCGCATGACCGCTATTTCTCCAAGGTCTGGATCCCGGACGAGAGCTATTTCCAGTCGCTCGCCCGGCTCTATTCCGCCAATATCGAGAGCCGCTCGCTGACGCTGTCGAAATTCGACTACCAGGGCAAGCCGCATATCTTCTACGACGACCACCTCCAGCTTTTGCGCCGTTCCGACTGTTTCGTCGCGCGCAAGATCTGGCCGAAGGCGGATCGTCTTTATGCGACCTTCCTCTCGAACCGGCCGCCCGAAAGCATGGCCGAACCGAACCCGGCCAAGATCGACCGGCTGTTTTCCAAGGCGGTGGAGCGGCGCACCAAGGGGCGCCCCGGCCTCTACATGCAGAGCCGCTTTCCCCGGCAGGATCACGAGAACGGCAAGACCTCCGCCCCCTATTCGATCTTCCAGGGCTTCTCCGATCTTTTCGAGAATTTCGAGGGATGGCTTGCGAAGCACGTCGGCGCGCGGGTGCACGGGCATCTCTTCGCGCCCGACCGCGCGGAGTTCTCCGGCGGCGAGACGATGTTCAACGGCTGCCTGATCGACAATGCGACGCTGCGCGACTACAACCCCCGGGGCTTCCTGACCAATGTGATCTGGAACGCGCGGGGCGAGCGGCAATGCTTCATGTTCAGCCCGCGCGACACCCAGGCCGTGAACTGGTTCACCGCCACCGATCCGCATGCGCAGATCTCGGTCATCACCGGCGCCTGGGCGGTGCCTCTGTTCCGCTCGAACCGCAATTTCGGCGAGATCCGGAGCGAGGCGGCGCGGCTGCAGCAGATCGAGATCGACCACATCAACATTCTGCGCTCGATGTATGTGAAGGCGCGGGTGCGGATCTGGAACATGGCGGAATTCATCGAGAACCCGATGGAGCCGCTGCAGACGATCATCGACGAGATCAGCCCCCGCGCCACCCGCCGCCTGACCGAGGCGCCGCAGCTCGTCGACCTTACCGGCTTCGGCCAGTTCCTGCAGAACCTCAAGAACCAGGGCATGAAGCCCCGGTTGATGGGAGATTTCCCGATGGGGGGCGACGGCCCCTCGCAATCGCCGCGCCGTGGCCGCCCCTATCTCGTGAAGTGATTTGATGCCCAAGTTTGACAGTTTCGTTGTCTTCGCCGAGATGCGCACCGGGTCCAACCTGCTCGAGGCGGCCTTGAACGAGCTGCCCGGGGTGCATTGCCACGGCGAGGCCTTCAACCCCGCGCTGATCGGCTATCCGAAGAAGACGGAACTGCTCGGCATCACGCGGGAGGCGCGCGACGCCGATCCGCTCAAGCTCTGGCGCAAGATCAAGGCGGCGCCGGGGCTGAACGGCTGCCGCTATTTCCACGATCATGATCCGCGCGTGCTCGAGGCGATGCTCGGCGATCCGGCCTGCGCGAAGATCGTGCTCACTCGCAATCCGATCGAGAGCTATGTCAGCCTGCAGATCGCGCGGGCGACCGGGCAGTGGAAGCTGGGCGACGCGAAACATCGCAAGGAGGCGGTGGCGCTTTTCGATGCCGCCGAGTTCGAGGATCATCTCGCCACGCTGCAGGATTTTCAGATCACGCTGATGCATGCGCTGCAGGTCTCGGGGCAGAGCGCCTTCTACATCGACTACGAGGATGCGCAGGATCTCTCCGTGCTGAACGGGCTGGCGAAATGGCTTGGCGCCGGGGCGGAGCTTGCGGCGCTGCCCTCGAGCCTCGTGGTGCAGAACCCCGAGGCGCTCGAGGAGAAGGTCGGGAATTTCCCGGCGATGGAAGCCTCGCTCGCGCGGATGGACCGGTTCAACCTGTCGAAAACGCCGAATTTCGAGCCGCGGCGGGGGCCGAACGTGCCCGGTTTCGTCGGCTGCGACGCGGGGCTGCTTTACATGCCGATGCGGCCGGCCCCCGATGCGCCGATCCGTGAGTGGCTGGCGCAGATCGGCCCGCTCGAGGAGAATTTCTCGCAAAAGACCCTGCGCCAGTGGAAGCGCAAGCGCCCCGGTCACCGCAGTTTCACCGTGCTGCGCCACCCGCTTCTGCGCGCGCATCTCGCCTTTGCGGCGGTGCTTGGCTGGGCGAACATGGCGGAGACGCGCGAGGTGCTGCGGCGCAGCTACAAGCTGCCGATCCCGGCCGAGGGCAAGAGCCTGCCGGCGGGCGCCTGGGCCGAGGGGCTTGCCGCCTTCCTGCATTGGCTGAAGAGCAATCTCAACGCGCAGACGAGCCTGCCGGTGATGCAGATCTGGGCGAGCCAGTCGGTGACCTTGCAGGGATTCGCGCAATTCGCGGTGCCCGACCTGCTCGTGCGCGAGGATCGGATGGCCGAGGATCTCGCCTGCCTTGCCGCGATGGCGGGTGTCACCGCCCCGGCCTTCCCGGTGACCGATGGCGATACCGCGCCGGTGAAACTGGCCGAGATCTGGGTGCCCGAGCTTGAGAGCGCGGCGCAGGAAACCTACGCGCGCGACTACATGCAGTTCGGTTTTGCGAAATGGAAGACGGCCTGATCAGGCCGCCTGAACGCCCTGTCCCACGGTCAGCACCGCATGCAGCGCCGCCGGATCGGTATTGGCGCGCAGCTTGGTGCAGATCTCGGGGTTGCGCAGCGTGCGCGACACGAGCGCCAGCGCCTTGAGATGCTCGACCCCGGAATCCTTCGGCGCGAAAAGCGCGAAGATCAGATCGACGGGCAGCCGGTCGACCGCATCGAAATCGAGCGGCTTCTCGAGGCGCAGGAACACCCCCACCACCGATTTCAGCCCGTGCAGACGCGCATGCGGCAGCGCGACGCCATGGCCGACACCGGTCGGGCCGAGCGTCTCGCGCTCCTGCAGCGCGTCGACGGTCTGGGTTGCATCCAGCCCGTAGGCTGAATGCGCGATTTCAGCGAGATCCTGAAACAGGCGCTTCTTGCTCGTGACATTGGCCAGCACCTTCACGGCGCCCGGCTTGAGCAGGGAGGAAAGATCCATCTGTCCTTTTTCCGCGCCCGCCATGGAACGCTCTCACTTGCTGTGGCGCGGGTCGATCCAGCCGACATGACCATCGTCGCGGCGATAGACGACGTTGACCCCGCCGTGTTTCTCGTTGCGGAAGACGAGCAGCGGCTTCGAGGCCAGCTCCATCTGCATCACCGCTTCGCCGACCGAGATCGTGGGGACGCGGGTCTCCATCTCGGCAACGATGACGGGCGCGAGGCTGTCGCCCTCGGCTTCCTCTTCATCCGAGGCGAGCACATACAGATCCGCGGCGTCGAATTCAACCGGTTGCGAACGGCCCGAGTGGTGGTCCTTCAGGCGGCGCTTGTGGCGGCGCAGCTGCTTGTCCATCTTCTCGCGGCACGAATCGAAGGCGGCATAGACCTCGGTCGCATGGCCGGTCGCCGAAGCGGTCAGGCCGGTCGACAGATGCACCGTCGCCTCGCAGAGGTATTCATGCGCATTGCGGGAAAACACGACGGTCGCGTCGGTCGGGCGTTGCATGTATTTGTCCACGACCTCGCCGAGCTCGGCCTTCACATGGGACTGCAGCGCTTCCCCAACGTCGAGCTGTTTGCCGCTGATCTGGTAACGCATGGTTTCTCCTTCACTTCAGTGTCCCGCACCCGGCATGACACATCCGGGTTTCGGGCTGGTTAAACTCTTGGGCAAGCCGGGAAACTTGCGTGGACACACGGCCGCAGAGGGGCCGAAAACGAAGCGGCGCTGGCACTCTGGCTAGGGGGCGGTGTGCACGCATTTTGTCTATTTGGGAACGGATCGGCCGGGGTGTCAACGGGTCAACTTCGCTGCAGTGCAGAGGATCACTGGATGCGGAAGTTCTCGCCGAGATAGACCCGGCGGACATTCTCGTCGCGCACGACCTCCTCGGTGCGGCCCGACATCAGCACCCTGCCGTCGTGCAGGATATAGGCGCGATCGACGATCTCCAGCGTCTCGCGCACGTTGTGGTCGGTGATCAGCACGCCGATGCCGCGTTCTTTCAGATGCGCGACGAGGGTGCGGATCTCGCCCACGGCGATCGGGTCGACGCCCGCAAAGGGTTCGTCGAGCAAGAGATATTTCGGATCGGCGGCCAGGCAGCGGGCGATTTCGACGCGCCGCCGTTCGCCACCCGAAAGCGCGAGCGCGGGCGCCTGACGCAGATGCGCGATCGAGAAATCGCCGAGCAGCTCCTCGAGTCGTTCGCGCCGGCGATGCGGCTCCACCACCGCGATCTCGAGCACCGCCATGATGTTCTGCTCGACCGTGAGGCCGCGGAAGATCGAGGCCTCCTGCGGCAGATAACCGATGCCGAGACGCGCGCGGCGATACATCGGCAGGCCGGTCGCATCATGCCCCTCGATCGAGACCTCGCCCGAGTCGGGGGAGATCAGCCCGGCGATCGCGTAGAAACAGGTGGTCTTGCCCGAACCGTTCGGACCGAGAAGCGCCACCACCTCGCCGCGTTCGAGATGCAGCGAGACGTCGCGCAGCACGAGGCGCTTGCGATAGCTCTTGCGCAGGTTGGTGACGCGCAGACCACCGCCCGCGCCGGCCGGGGAAAGGCCAAGCGCCACATCCGGGTCGATGTCGGTCATTTCTGCGTCTCCGGCTGCAGCACGGTGCGCACGCGGCCATCCATCTGGCCGGTGCCGCTCGCCAGATCGACGGTGAGCTTCTGCCCGGCCATCACGTTCTTGCCCTGGGTGAGCAGCACGTCGCCGGTCATCACCACCTTGCCCGCGGTGACGTCGTAATCGGCGACCTTCGACTCGGCCGCCTCGGTGGCGGAAACGAGGGTCACCCCCCCGCTTGCGTGCAGCGTGTCGATCTTCGACTTGTCGGTCTTGCCATAGGCGACATCGACCTGCGCCGCCTTGAGCCGCATCTCGCCCTGCACGATCAGCACATTGCCGGTGAAGGTCGCGGTGCCGTCGGTCTGGTTCACCGAAAGACTGTCGGAGGTGACCTCGACGGGCAGCTTCGTGTCGGTTTTCAGCCCGCCGAAAGCCACCTGCTGCTGCGCCACGGAGGCAAGCGGCGCAAGGCTCAGGCAGATCGCAAGGGCGGCAAGGGTCGGGCGCATCACTTCCTCATCATTGCGGCTGATATATCAGCTTCACGCCGCCGTTGAAAACCAGATCATAGGCGGCATCGGGGGCAGGGCGGCTGAGCTCCATGCTGCCCGATGTGATCGTGCCGAAGGGGCCGTCGCCATCGACCTGCCCGGGCGCGGTGATCTTCGCGCGATCGGTGGTCATGTCGATCTTGGCGGTCTTCATCCGATAGCCGGTCGAGGTTTGCAGCGCGACACCGTCGCTCAGCCGGATCAGCCCCGAGGTCGGGTCGAGCACGCCGGCCTTCGCCGTCATGTCGACGACGAGCCCCGATTTCGCCTCGAGCTTGCCGATCACGTCCTCGGCGCTCGCGCCCTGCAACCCGTCCGTGCCCGGTTTCGCCGTCTTCGCCCGCACGGTGAGCGAGGAGCCGTCATCGGTCACGCCGGAATATTCCGGCGCGGTCAGGCGCTGTTCGCGCGCCATCGTGGCGACATCGACCTTGGCATAAAGGCTGGCCTGCGTCGGGTCGGTCCGGCCCGAGAACAGGAAGAGCGTCGACAACAGCGCCAGCGCGGCCAGCGGCAGGGCGATCTTCGCCCAGGCCACCAGCAGCGAATGGCGGTTGTCATAGCTCATCAGACCACCCCGGCGCGCAGGCAGTCGTGGATATGGAGGATGCCGACCGGCTTCGCCCCCTCGACCGCAAAGAGGCAGGTGATCTTGCGCTCGTTCATCACGGCGACGGCGGCCTCGGCCAGCACGCCGGGCGCGATCGTGCGCGGGTTGCGCGTCATCACCTCGGCGGCGCTGTGCGAGAGCAGCCCGTCCATGTGGCGCCGCAGGTCGCCGTCGGTGACGATGCCGGTCAGGTTGCCCGCCGCATCGGTCACGCCGACGACGCCAAAGCCCTTGCGCGAGATCTCGAGCAGCGCCTCGGGCATCGGCGTGTCCTCGCGCACGAGCGGCATGTCGGTGTGCATCAGGTCGGAGACCTTCGAGAGCTTCGCGCCGAGCTTGCCGCCCGGGTGGAAGGTGCGGAACATCTCGGGGGTGAACTGACGATGTTCCATCAGCGCGACGGCGAGCGCATCGCCCAGCGCGAGCGTCATCGTCGTCGAGGTGGTGGGCACCACGCCCGAACCGCAGGCCTCCGCTGCCTGCGGCAGCACCAGCGCCACATCCGCCTGCCGCAGAAGCGTCGACTCGGGCCGCGAGGCGACGCCGATCAGCGGAATGCGAAAGCGGCGGGTATGCGCGATGAGATCGGCAAGTTCGGGCGTCTCGCCGGAATTCGAGAGCACCAGCGCCACGTCGTCACGGGTGACCATGCCAAGATCGCCGTGGCTCGCCTCGGCGGGGTGGACGAATTGCGCGGGCGTCCCGGTCGAGGCGAGTGTCGCCGCGATCTTGCGCGCGATATGGCCCGACTTGCCCATGCCCGAGACGATGACGCGGCCGCGAGCGCCAAGGATCGCCTCGACCGCCTGCGCGAAACTCGCGTCAAGGCCCGCGGCCAGCGCCGCGAGTCCCTCCGCCTCGATCGTGATGACCCGGCGGGCGGTCTCGACGTAGGTCTTCGCCTCAGTGGTGGAAGATGTCATTCGGCTCCTCCCACCCCATCAGGTCGAGCTTCGCCCGCGCCGGCAGGAAATCGAAACAGGCCTGTGCCAGCTCGGTGCGATCCTCGCGCGCAAGGCGTTTCACCAGTTCCGCCTTCAGCGCATGAAGGTAAAGCACGTCGGAGGCGGCATAATCGAGCTGCGCCGGCGTCAGTTCCGCGGCGCCCCAGTCGGAGGTCTGCTGCTGCTTCGAGACGTCGACGCCGACCAGCTCCTGCAGCAGGTATTTCAGCCCGTGGCGATCGGTGAAGGTCCGCACCATCTTCGAGGCGATCTTGGTGCAGAACACCGGCGCCGTGGTCACGCCGAAAGCGTTGTACAGCGCGGCAATGTCGAAGCGGGCGAAATGGAACAGCTTTTCGACCTTCGGGTCAGCGAGCATCGCGCAAAGCCGCGGCGCCTCGGTCTGACCCTTGGCGATCTTCACCAGATGCGCCGAGCCATCGCCCGAGGAAAGCTGCACGAGGCAAAGCCGGTCGCGCCGCGGATCGAGCCCCATGGTTTCGGTGTCGATCGCCACGACCGGGCCAAGATCGAGCCCCTCGGGAAGATCGTTCTGATGCAGATGGATGGCCACGGCGCGCCCTTTCGTCAGGTTTCGCCGGAGATATAGGCGGTTTGTCCGGCCATTGCCACGCCCCTTGACGCACAGGCACCGGGCGCCGGCGGATCGGCGCGGCCCGGTGCCCCCGGCGCGGGGATCATCTGCCCGGAATGTCCAGAAACCGGGTCTCGCCCCCGGCGATGAGCGCGGCGGAAAGCGGGCCGCCGGCATAGGCGCCGGTGTCGATCGAGATCACGCCGTTCTGGATGCGGGGGGTGGGCACGACGACATGGCCATGCACGACCCAGAGCCCGTCGGTGCGGGCACGCTGGCCGAAATCGGCATGGCCCCAGCTCAGCGCCGCGGGCACCTGCTGCGAGATCGGGCGCCAGGGATCGGCCCCGGCATGGCTCACCGCGACATTGCCCGACACGATCAGCCGCGGCAGCCCGCGCAGCCAGGTCTCCCCCTCGGAGCCGAGCGCCGCACGCAGCGCGTCGCGCGCCGCCACCAGCCGCTCCGGCGCGGCCGATGGCGTCACCCCGCCGATGCCGAAGCTCGCCAGCGTCTGCAGCCCGCCATTGCGCAGCCAGCGCGTCCCCTCGCGCTCGGGCGCCTCGAGAAAACGCAAAAGCATCTCCTCGTGATTGCCGAGGATCACCTCGATCTCGCGCTCCCGCACCGCCGCCAGCACCTCGGCGCTGTGTTCGCCGCGGTCGATCAGGTCGCCGACACAGATCACCCGCGCCCCCGGCGCCTCCTGTGCAAGCCGGTCGAGCAATCGCACGAAGGGCTCCGCCATGCCATGCACGTCGCCGATCACCGCCAGGGGCTGTTCCGGCGCGGGGGGCGGAAAGGCCCGCTCGGGCGCGGGAGGGGCGGAGGTGGAGCGCCCCCTCTGGAGCAGTTTCAATCGCAACATGGCATCCTTGTCCGCTCGTCTCGGCCCGATCACGACATGCGAAGGGGCGCGGCCGGTTCAATGTGGCATGGCAAAAGCCTCTGCCGCCATCCCGTGGCGCGCGCTCCGAAAGGTTTCCCGGGGCCGCGCCGCGCAATCGGTCGGGGTATTTGCCGCATTATGCATCATCTGGCGCATTTTTGTCATCGGCAAGGGCCGCGCGCGCAGATGCGCCTGGCCCGGCGCGGATCCATCGGCAAAAAAAAGACGAAGGCCGCGCAACTTGCGTTGCGCGGCCTTTCGCGAAGCGATGGTGCCCAGAAGAGGACTCGAACCTCCACGCCTTGCGGCACACGGACCTGAACCGTGCGCGTCTACCAATTCCGCCACCTGGGCACGGTGTCGTGGGGGGCGATGTATAGGGGGGCGCGGGGGCTGTCAACGGGGGTTGCGAGAAAATCTTCACGCCGGCCTCCGAAATGCGCTAGCCCCTTGTTCCGAAGCGCTTACGGCGCTAATCAGGGTGCGACTTTTTGCTGCGAGGAGCCGAAGCCGATGTCGAAGCTGGTCACGATCTATGGCGGTTCGGGATTCGTGGGGCGCTACATCGCCCGGCGGATGGCGAAGGAAGGCTGGCGCGTGCGGATCGCCGTGCGGCGCCCGAACGAGGCTCTCTTCACCAAGCCCTATGGCGCCGTCGGCCAGGTCGAACCGGTGCTGTGCAACATCCGTGACGACGCCTCGGTGCGTGCGGCGATGAAGGGCGCGGATGCGGTGGTGAACTGCGTCGGCATCCTGCTCGAACAGTCGAAGAACACTTTCGACGCGGTGCAGGTCGAGGGCGCGGCCCGGATCGCCAAGCTCGCCGCCGCCGAAGGGGTCGAGACCCTCGTCCATCTCTCGGCGATCGGCGCCGACCCGGAAAGCGACAGCGCCTATGCCCGCACCAAGGGGCTGGGCGAGCGTGCGGTGCTCAAGGCCTTCCCGAAGGCGATGATCCTGCGCCCCTCGATCCTGTTCGGCACCGAGGACCACTTCTTCAACAAGTTCGCCGGCATGGCGAAGCTGAGCTGGGTGCTGCCGATCTCGGGCGGCAAGACGCTGTTCCAGCCGGTCTATGTCGATGACGTCGCCGCCGCCGCGGTGAAGGGTGTTCTGGGCGAGGCGCAGGGCGTCTACGAGCTCGGCGGCCCCGATGTCGACAGCTTCAAGGGGCTGATGGGCCGCATGCTCGAGGTGATCGGGCGCCGGCGTCTCGTCGTCAGCCTGCCGCGCTTTGCCGCGCTGCTCGTCGGTCTTGCCGGCGATATCGTGCAATTCCTCTCGGGTGGCCTGATCGCGAACAAGATCCTGACCTGGGATCAGGTGAAGATGCTGGCGAAGGACAATGTCGTTGCGCCGGATGCGAAGGGTTTCGCCGATCTCGGCATCACCCCGACGCCGATGGGCGCGGTGCTGCCGGACTATCTCTGGCGCTTCCGCGTGCATGGCCAGTACGAGACGATGCAGGCCTCGGCGAAGAACCTGCGCAAAATCTGATCTGATCCGGCCGGGGCGGCCCGGCCCTGCGGGGAGAGAACGGATTGTCCTATCTCAACGACGTGCTCCTCGGTGTGATCGAGGGGATCACCGAGTTCCTTCCGATCTCCAGCACCGGGCACCTGCTGCTTGCCGAGCACTGGCTCGGTGCGCGGTCGGACACCTACAACATCGTGATCCAGGCCGGCGCGATCCTCGCCGTGACGCTGATCTACTGGCGCCGGCTGGTGGATCTGGCGCTCGGCTGGCGTGAGGCGGAGAATCGCGACTATCTGATCAAGCTGGCGATCGCCTTCGGCATCACCGCGGTGCTCGGCCTCATCGTGAAGAAGCTTGGCTTCGAGCTGCCCGAAACGGTCACTCCGATCGCCTGGGCGCTGGTGATCGGCGGCTTCTGGATCATCGGGGCGGAGGCGCTGGCCGCGCGGCTGCCCGACAGCGCCACGATCACGCTGCGCGTCGCGATCGCCGTCGGCCTCGCGCAGATCGTCGCCGGGATCTTCCCGGGCACCTCGCGTTCCGGCGCGACGATCTTCGCGGCGATGCTGCTGGGCACGTCGAATCGCGCGGCTGCAACCGAATTCGCCTTTCTCGTCGGGATTCCGACGATGTATGCGGCGAGCGGCTACGAATTGCTCAAGCAGGTCAAGGACGGCACCGGGGGCGAGGACTGGACCGCGCTCGCCATTGCCTTCGTGGTCTCGATGGCGACTGCCTTCGTTGCGGTCAAATGGCTCCTCGGTTTCATCCGAACGCATCGTTTCACGGCATTTGCCGTTTATCGCATCGTTTTCGGGGCCTTTCTGCTTGCCCTTGCACAGGCCGGAATCGTGAACTGAGGCAGACGAATCACCCCGCGTTTTCAGGGCGAGATCGCCTCTGATCCGGATCTGGCGGGGTATAGGTAACAGATGCTGACGCTTTTTCGGGGAATTTACCGTGATCAGCGCGGCACTCGGCCTATTTTTCCGCCTTTTTGGTCAGCAATACTGACTTTTAATTTTTCACGGGGCGTTGTAATCAGGCGCACCCGGATCTTGCCCATTGGGAGGCGCAGCCATGGCTCAGCAACGCATGCTCAAATTCGTCCACACGGCGAAGGAGATGCCCGAGAAGCGTGACGCAACCGTGCGCGCGCAGGATTTCCACGAGATCTACCGCGAATTCGCCGAGACCAAGGCCGCCGAACAGGCGAGCCGCTGCTCGCAATGCGGCGTGCCCTACTGCCACGCGCATTGCCCGCTGCACAACAACATCCCCGACTGGCTGCGCCTGACCGCGGAGGGCCGCCTGCAGGAGGCCTATGAGATCAGCCAGGCGACGAACACCTTCCCCGAGATCTGCGGCCGGATCTGCCCGCAGGACCGTCTCTGCGAGGGGAACTGCGTGATCGAGCAGTCGGGTCACGGCACCGTCACCATCGGCGCGATCGAGAAATACATCACCGACACCGCCTGGGACATGGGCTGGGTGAAGCCGGTGAAACCCGCCCAGGAGCGGACGGAAAGCGTCGCGATCATCGGCGCCGGCCCCGGCGGCCTTGCCGCGGCCGATGCGCTGCGCCGCGCGGGCGTGAAGGTCACGGTCTACGAGCGCCACGACCGTGCCGGCGGGCTGCTGACCTATGGCATCCCGGGCTTCAAGCTGGAAAAAGACATCGTGATGAGCCGCGTGAAGCAGCTCGAGGAGGGCGGCGTCGATTTCGTGCTGAACTGCAACGTCGGCACCGACATCACTTTCGACGCGATCCGCGGCAAGCATGACGCGGTGCTGATCGCGACCGGCGTCTACAAGACGCGCGAGCTGACCGATCCGGGCGCGGATGCGGCGGGCATCGTGCGCTCGATCGACTATCTCACCGCCTCGAACAAGAAGAGCTTCGGCGACGACGTGCCGGAATTCGAGGACGGCACGCTGAACGCCGAAGGCAAGCGCGTCGTCGTGATCGGCGGCGGCGATACCGCGATGGACTGCGTGCGCACCGCGATCCGCCAGGGCGCGGCCTCGGTCAAGTGCCTCTACCGCCGCGACCGGGCGAACATGCCGGGCTCGCAGCGCGAGGTGAAGAACGCCGAGGAAGAGGGCGTCGAATTCGTCTGGATGGCGGCGCCGAAGGGCTTTGCCGGCAATCCGGTGGCGAAGGTGACGGTGCAGCGCATGAAGCTTGGCGCGCCGGATGCCTCGGGCCGTCAGTCGCCCGAGCCGATCGAGGGCGGTCTCTATGACGAAGAGGCCGATCTGGTGATCAAGGCGCTCGGCTTCGAGCCCGAGGATCTGCCGAAGCTCTGGGGCGTCGACGCGCTCGAGACCACGCGCTGGGGCACGGTGAAGGCCGATTTCGGCACCCATGCGACCTCGCTGCCCGGCGTCTATGCCGTGGGCGACATCGTGCGCGGCGCCTCGCTCGTCGTCTGGGCGATCCGCGACGGCCGCGAGGCAGGGGCCGAGATCCTCAAATATCTCGACGGGGCCGCGCGCGTCGCGGCGGAATAAGACGGTTCGGACGGGGCGCGCGCCGCCCCGCCCGGCTTCCAGCAATCAGGGACATCAGGCGATGCGCGGGCATCTGGCAGGTTTCGTGACGATCGGGGGGCTCTGCGCTGCCCTCTCCGCGCATGCCGAGCCGGTATTCGCCCCGCCTTCGGGTTGCACGCTGAACCTGACCGTGCAGATGCACGAATGTCAGGTGGCGAACTACTACACCTGCGCCGGGGATCCCGCCGGCGATCAGTGGGTCTCGCTCGCCGATGGTTCGGGGGAATATTTCCTCAGCCGCGTCGACCGCGAGACGCGCTGGGTCGAAAGCGTCAGCCTGAGCGACGGCGAGATCGACACGCTCGACGCCGCCGGTTCGGTCGACAACGCCTCCTTCAGCGATCTGCTTGCCACCGGACGCGACGATTACGACTTCGTCACCCGCTCGAACATGGGCACGGTGCGCCGCTTCATCGGCCATGACCAGCTCACCGGCGAGGCGGTGACGATCGACGGCGTCGCGCTCGAACGCTGTGCCTTCGAGATGCGGATCGAGGATGGCGAGGGCAATTACATCGGCACCCGCAAGGGGATGCAGTATATCAGCCGCACCCAGCGCGTGTTCTTCGCCGATACCGAGGAATACGAGAACGCCTATGGCGACAGCTCCTCCTCCGCGCAGGGGCCGGTGACCTTTTCCTTCCCGGGCGGGAAGGGCTTTGCCGCCACCCGGCCGCAATACGACTGCGACATGATGATGACGCAGCTCGAAGAGGGCGCGCGATGATCGACGTGCGCGACATCACCTGCGATCCGCCGCTGCACCTGAGCTTTTCGCCCGGGCGCTCGAAGCGGCTCGTGATCTCGCTGGCCGGGGTCGGCACCAATCGCCGGCAGGTGCCGCCGGTGGAATTCGCCCGCATCGCGCATTGGAACGGCGAGAACAACGTCCTCTATGTCTCCGACGAGAGCCGCAGCTGGATGAACGGGCCCGGCATCGCCGATTTCGTCGTCGAGGCGGCGAAGGCCACCGCGCAGGAGATCGGCGCCGAGGAAATCTGCGCCATCGGCAATTCGATGGGCGGGACCGCGGCGCTGATCCTCGCGGCGCTGATGCCGATCGACCATGTCGTCGCGATCGCGCCGCAGTTCTCGGTGAAACCCGGTGTCGTGCCCGAGGAAGACCGCTGGATGTATTTCCGCAAGCGGATCACCGACTGGCCCTTTCCCGAAGTGCCCGACCTGCGTGACACTGACAGCGAGGTCACGATCCTGCACGGTGGCAGCGACGATGAGCTCGCGCATGCGCGGCGCTTCCCCGACGATGCGGGCTACTGGCATTACATCTTTCCGCGGCACGGCCACACCCTTGCCCGCGGTCTGCACGAGGCCGGGCTTCTCGCCCCGATCGTGACGATGTCCATCCTGGGCAGAACTCTTCGCGCGCGACGTGCCGTCCGCGCCGCAGACGGCATCAGCCGCCGGAAATACGACCGAATGCACACCATCCCACTCTCCGAGGAGGCACTGTGATGACGAAATACGACGAAGCCTGGGTTGCCGCCGAGGAAGCCAAGCGCAAGTGGATGGAGGAGCATTCGCTCTACAAGGCGGATGACGAAAAGGCCTCCTGCGGCGTCGGCCTCGTGGTCTCGCTCGATGGCAAGGCCTCGCGCCGGGTCGTCGAGAACGGGATCGAGGCGCTGAAGGCGATCTGGCACCGCGGCGCGGTCGATGCCGACGGCAAGACCGGCGACGGCGCGGGCATCCATGTGCAGATCCCGGTGCCCTTCTTTTACGACCAGGTGCGCCGCACCGGTCACGAGCCCGACCACGGCAAGCTGATCGCCGTGGGTCAGGTCTTCCTGCCGCGCACGGACTTTGGCGCGCAGGAGCGCTGCCGCACGATCGTCGAGAGCGAAGTGCTGCGGATGGGCCATTACATCTACGGCTGGCGCCATGTCCCGGTGAACACCGAGGTGCTGGGCGAAAAGGCCAATGCGACGCGCCCCGAGATCGAGCAGATCCTGATCCGCTGCGAGAAGGACATTGACGACGAGACCTTCGAGCGCGAGCTTTACGTCATCCGCCGCCGCATCGAGAAGGCGGCGATCGCGGCGCAGATCTCCGGGCTCTACATCTGCTCGCTCAGCTGCCGCTCGATCATCTACAAGGGGATGATGCTCGCCGAGCAGGTCGCCGAATTCTATCCCGACCTGAAGGACGAGCGCTTCGCCTCGGCCTTCGCGATCTATCACCAGCGCTATTCCACCAACACCTTCCCGCAGTGGTGGCTGGCGCAGCCCTTCCGCATGCTCGCCCACAACGGCGAGATCAACACGCTCAAGGGCAACGTCAACTGGATGAAGTCGCACGAGATCCGCATGGCCTCGACCGCCTTCGGCGAGGCGGCGGAAGACATCAAGCCGATCATCCCGGCGGGCGCCTCCGACTCGGGCGCGCTTGACGCGGTGTTCGAGGTGATGGTCCGCGGCGGCCGTTCGGCGCCGATGACGAAGACGATGCTGGTGCCCGAGGCCTGGTCGAAGGCGACGACCGACATGCCGAAGAAGTGGCAGGACATGTATGCCTATTGCAACTCGGTGATGGAGCCCTGGGACGGCCCGGCGGCGCTGGCCATGACCGATGGCAAATGGGTCTGCGGCGGTCTCGACCGCAACGGCCTGCGCCCGATGCGCTATGTCGTCACCGCCGATGGCATGCTGATCGCGGGCTCGGAGGCCGGCATGGTCCCGGTCGACGAGATGAACGTGCGCGAGAAGGGCGCGCTTGGGCCGGGGCAGATGATCGCCGTCGACATGCGCGAGGGCAAGCTCTACCACGACAAGGAGATCAAGGATCGCCTCGCCAACAGCCAGCCCTTCGGCGACTGGGTGGAGAAGGTCGTCGACCTCAACGCGATCATGCGCGACGTGCCGGAGAAGAACCTCTTCGCGGGCGCCGAGCTGCGCAAGCGGCAGATCGCTGCGGGCTATTCGGTCGAGGAGCTCGAGCAGATCCTGGCGCCGATGGCCGAGGACGGCAAGGAAGCGATTGCCTCGATGGGCGACGACACGCCGCCCGCGGTTCTGTCCAAGCAGTATCGTCCGCTGAGCCATTTCTTCCGGCAGAACTTCTCCCAGGTGACCAACCCGCCGATCGACTCCTTGCGCGAAAGCCGGGTGATGTCGCTGAAAACGCGGTTCGGCAACCTCAAGAACGTGCTCGACGAGGACAGCTCGCAGACCGAGATCCTGATCCTCGAAAGCCCGTTCATCGCGAATGCGGAATATGAGGAGATGCTGAAGGTCTTCGGCGCCTCGGTGGCCCTGATCGACTGCACCTTCCCGGCCGGGGCCTCGCCCGAGGCGCTGCGCGAGGGGCTGGAACGGATCCGCGCCGAGGCGGAGGATGCGGTGCGTTCGGGCGCGCTGCACCTCGTGCTGACGGATGAGAAGCAGGGCGCCGAGAAGGTCGCGATGCCGATGATCCTGGCGACCAGCGCGGTGCACAGCTGGCTGACGAAGAAGGGGCTGCGCACCTTCACCTCGGTCAACGTGCGCTCGGCCGAGTGCATCGACAGCCATTATTTCGCGGTGCTGATCGGCGCCGGCGCGACGACGGTGAACCCCTATCTCGCCCAGGACAGCATCGCCGACCGGATCGAGCGCGGGTTGCTTACCGGCTCGCTCGTCGACAACATGCGCCGCTATCGCGATGCGATCGACGCCGGTCTGCTCAAGATCATGGCGAAGATGGGGATCTCGATCATCTCCTCCTATCGCGGCGGTCTGAACTTCGAGGCGGTCGGTCTGAGCCGCGCGATGGTGGCGGAATATTTCCCCGGCATGCATTCGCGCATCTCCGGCATCGGCCTGCACGGCATCCAGCACAAGCTGGAGCAGGTGCATGCCAAGGGCTGGCTGGGTGGGCAGGACGTTCTGCCGATCGGTGGCTTCTACAAGGCGCGCCGCACCGGCGAGAAACACGCCTGGGAAGCGCAGACGATGCACCTGCTGCAATCGGCCTGCGACCGGGCGAGCTATGACCTGTGGAAGCAGTATTCGCAGCTGATGCGGGCCAATCCGCCGATCCACATCCGCGACCTCTTGGACATCAAGTCGCTCGGCAAGCCGGTGCCGATCGAGGAGGTCGAATCGATCACCTCGATCCGCAAGCGCTTCGTCACCCCCGGCATGTCGCTCGGCGCGCTCGGGCCGGAGGCGCACAAGACGCTGAACGTCGCGATGAACCGCATCGGCGCCAAATCCGACAGCGGCGAGGGCGGCGAGGATCCGGCGCATTTCGTGCCGGAGCCCAACGGCGACAACCCCTCGGCGAAGATCAAGCAGGTGGCTTCGGGGCGTTTCGGTGTGACCGCCGAATACCTCAACCACTGCGAGGAGCTGGAGATCAAGGTCGCGCAGGGCGCCAAGCCCGGCGAGGGCGGTCAGCTGCCCGGGATGAAGGTGACCGAGCTGATCGCGCGTCTGCGGCACTCGACCAAGGGCGTGACGCTGATCTCGCCGCCGCCGCATCACGACATCTACTCGATCGAAGACCTCGCGCAGCTGATCTACGACCTCAAGCAGATCAACCCGCGCGCGAAGATCACCGTGAAGCTGGTGGCGTCCTCGGGCGTCGGCACGATTGCCGCAGGTGTGGCGAAGGCGAAGGCCGACGTGATCCTGATCTCGGGCCACAACGGCGGCACGGGCGCTTCGCCCGCGACCTCGATCAAATATGCCGGTCTGCCGTGGGAGATGGGCCTGACCGAGGCGCATCAGGTTCTGGCGATGAACAAGCTGCGTGACCGCGTCACGCTGCGCACCGACGGCGGTCTGCGCACCGGCCGCGACATCGTGATGGCGGCGATGATGGGGGCCGAGGAATACGGCATCGGCACCGCGGCGCTGATCGCGATGGGCTGCATCATGGTGCGTCAGTGCCAGTCGAACACCTGCCCGGTGGGCGTCTGCACGCAGGATCCGGTGCTGCGTGCGAAGTTCCACGGCTCGGCGGACAAGGTGGTGAACCTGATCACCTTCTACGCGCAGGAAGTTCGCGAGATCCTCGCCTCGATCGGCGCGCGCTCGATGGATGAGATCATCGGTCGGGCCGATCTGCTGACCCAGGTCAGCCGCGGCTCGGCGCATCTCGATGACCTCGACCTGAACCCGCTGCTCATCACCGTCGATGGCTGGGACAAGATCGTCTACGACCGCTCGAAGCCGCGCAACTACGTCCCCGATACGCTCGACGCCGAGATCATCAAGGACGGGCACCGCTTCTTCGAGGACGGCGAGAAGATGCAGCTCAGCTACGCGGTGCGCAACACGCTGCGCACGATCGGCACGCGGGCGTCGAGCCATATCGTCAAGAACTTCGGCATGCGCAACGCGCTGCAGCCCGATCATCTGACGGTGCGGCTCACCGGCTCCTGCGGGCAGTCGCTCGGCGCCTTCGCGGCCCCGGGGCTGAAGCTCGAGGTCGCGGGCGACGCCAACGACTATGTGGGCAAGGGGCTCTCGGGTGGCACGATCGTGGTGCGCCCGCCGATGTCCTCGCCGCTCATCGCCTCGGAGAACACGATCGTCGGCAACACCGTGCTTTACGGCGCGACCGATGGCTATCTCTTCGCGGCGGGTCGTGCGGGCGAGCGCTTCGCGGTGCGCAACTCCGGCGCGAAGGTCGTGGTCGAGGGCTGCGGCTCGAACGGTTGCGAATACATGACCGGCGGCGTCGCGGTGATCCTTGGCCGGATCGGCGCGAACTTTGGCGCGGGCATGACCGGCGGCATGGCCTATCTCTACGACCCGGAAGCGGTGGCCGAGGATTACATGAACCTCGAAAGCCTGGTGACCTGTGCGGTGAGCCACCCGCATTGGGAAGCGCAGCTCAAGGGTCTGATCGAGCGCCATGTGAAGGAAACCGGTTCGCGCAAGGCGGAGGACATCCTGCAGAACTGGGAGGCGGAACGCGCCAACTTCCTGCAGGTGTGCCCGAAGGAGATGCTGGTGCATCTGCCGCATCCGCTCAGCGACGAGGCGCAGGCGATGCCCGCCGAGTGAGCGCGGCATCCGAATGAAACAGGGGGGCAGGGTCGCAAGATCCTGCCCCTACGTCATTTACCCATGTTTGGGCATGAAATGGCCCGGTTTTGACCTGATTTCCCCGCGAGGTTGGAAACAATCGAGGGGATCGGGATGGCGACGACCTATATCGACCAGTTCTATGTGATGGATCCGGCGAACCCGCCGGCCGCCGGGACGTTGCTCGATCCGGTGCAGCTCGAGATCACCGATCGCAACAATGACGACTGGCTCAGCACCGGCGCGCGCGATCGCATCGACGGGCAGAAGATCAACCAGGTCTGGGTGAACGACACGATCACCGTGACCGGGCTGAACGGCGTCACCCATACGATCACCGGCGTGACCTTCTACCTCGCCGACGGGCGCGCCGTGTTCACCCCGACCGACGGCTCGATCCTGCATAACGCGAGCTTCGTGAGTTCGAGCTATGTCACCTCGGCGACGCAGACGCCGGTGAGCAGCCTGGGCCCGCCCTGTTTCGTCGCCGGCACGCGGATCCTCACGCCCGCGGGCGAGCGGCCGGTGGAGTGGCTGCGCCCGGGCGACGAGGTGGTGACGCAGGACGCCGGCGCGCGGCCGATCCTCTGGGTCGGAAGCCGGAGTGTGGCCGGAACCGGCGCGGGGGCTCCGGTGCGTTTTGCGCCCGGGGCGGTCGGCAACCGGCGCGCGCTTCTGGTCTCGCAGCAGCACCGGATGCTGGTCACCGGCTGGCAGGCGGAACTGCATTGCGGCGCTTCGGAGGTGCTGGTGGCCGCGAAACATCTGGTGAATGGCACGACGATCCGGCTGATGCCCTGCGCGACGGTGAGCTATCATCACCTGATGCTCGACGCGCATCACCTGCTGACGGCGGAGGGCGCCGCGAGCGAGAGCTTCTTTCCCGGCGACACCATTCTCGAGGGGGATCGGCGCCTAGCCGCCGAGATCGCCGCGGTGAGCCGCGCGCTTGGCCCCGGCAATTGCCCGCAGCGCTGGCAGACCGCCCGAAAAGTCGCGCGCGGCGCCGAGTTGTCCTGCGTCGCGGCTTGACCATCGGGGCCCGCGCATGACTTATACCGGCATGGCGGCACGCAAGAAGACCACGAAGAAACCCCGGGCAGGCGACGCGCTGATCGGCGCGATGCGCTGGCCCTTTGCGCTGGTCGGGCGATGGCTGGCGCGGATCGCGCTTGGCGTGATCGCGGCCTATCTCGCGCTCATCGTGGTCTATGATTTCCTCAATCCGCCCACCACCTGGACGATCTTTTCCGAGGGGCGCAGGCTCGGCGGCGTCGATCAGGAATGGACCGCGATCGAGGATATCTCCCCGGTGATGATGCGCTCGGTCGTCGCGGCGGAGGATGCGAATTTCTGCCGCCACTGGGGGTTCGACATGAAGGCGATCCGCCAGGCGATGGATGCCGGCGGCGAGCGCGGCGCCTCGACGATCACCCAGCAGGTGGTGAAGAACGTCTTCCTCTGGCAGGGGCGAAGCTGGCTGCGCAAGGCGATGGAGGCGGCGCTGACCCCGGCGGTCGAGGCGCTCTGGACGAAACGGCGGATCCTCGAGATCTATCTCAACGTGGCGGAATTCGACGAGGGGGTGTTCGGCGTGAACGCCGCCGCCTTCCGCTATTTCCGCACCACGCCCGACAAGCTGTCGCCGCGGCAGGCGGCGCTGCTCGCCGCGGTGCTGCCCGACCCGAAGGGGCGCTCGGCCTCGAAACCCTCGGCCTTCGTGTCGCGCCGTGCCACGGCGATTGCGGACGGGGCCGAAACGATCCGCGTCGACGGGCGCGCGGCCTGCTTCGAATAGTCCGCCGCGACCGCCGCATTCTCGTACCAATCGCATGGCACAAGCGAGTCGCCGGTGCGGCGGATGACCGCCGCGTCGCCGCTTGGGCTGGACGCAGCGGGGAATTTACACGACAATGTGAGGAGCCCGCCAGAGGACCGGATCGGTGAAGTTGAAGGGGATTGCGCCATTGATCATTGCAGCCGCCTGCAGCGGCCCGGCCCAGGCACAGCCCTCCGTGTGGCTGTCCTGCCTGCCGGAAACGCCGCAAAGCGCCCGGATCTGCGCGCAGCTTCAGGATGTGCTGGCGGAGCAGGCGCCCGGCCTGCAGATCGTCGCGCGGCCCGCGACCGAAGCACCCTCGGCGGCGGTGTCGGCGCTGCGGCTGCATCTGGACAGCCTGCGCGCAGACGGGATCTCGGCGCATCTCGAATGGCACCGCCCCGGAGCCGGCTGGCAGACCGGTGAGAGCCTGTCGATGGATGTCATGGACAGGACATTGAACGATGCGATGGTCGCGCGCTTCCTCGGCCAGCTCTGGGAGCGCACGGCGCCGGAGATCTGAATGAAATTTGATGTTTTCCTGATTGGAGAGGTTCAGCGATGACTGGAATCCCTACTTATTCCGAAGCGGAGACGACGACCGTCTATGCCGCCCTGACCGAAACCACGGATGCACCGGCGAGCACCTCCACCTCCTATCGCATGAGTGTCGGAGACACGTTCTCGGGCACGATCGGATCGACGGGGGACGAGGATTGGGTGCGGGTCTATCTCCAGGCCGGGCACAGCTATGTCATCGACGAGCAGGGCAGCCCGAGCGGCGTCGGCACGCTCAGCGACCCCTATCTCCATCTCTACAACAGCTCGGGCAACCAGATCGCCTACAATGACGACGGCGGCGACGGTCTCGAATCGCAGATCACCATCACCGTCTCGGAGAGCGGGTATTACTACATCGGCGCTTCGGCCTATGGTTCGAGTACCGGCAGCTATCTGGTCAGCGTGACGGAAGCGGCGGCGCCGGATGCGCCGGCCTCGCTCGATACGCTCGCCGATTACCTCGTCAATGGGTACTGGCAGGACAATGGCTCCACCGCACGTCGGTTCGACACTTCGAGCTCGAATGTCATCACCGTCGACATCCACAATCTGACGGCTGCGGGGCAACAGCTCGCGCGCTGGGCGCTCGATGCCTGGGCCTCGGTCGCCGATGTCGTCTTCGTCGAGACCACCGGCACGGCGATGATCGAATTCGACGACGCCGACACCGGCGCCTATTCGACCTCGAGCTATTCCGGCGGCTTCATCACCAGCTCGAGCGTGAATATCGGTCTCGACTGGCTGAACAGCTACGGCACCACGATCGACAGCTATTCCTTCCAGAGCTACGTGCACGAGATCGGCCATGCGCTCGGCCTCGGGCATCAGGGCGATTACAACGGCAGCGCCACCTATGGCGTGGACGAGACCTTCTCCAACGACAGCTGGCAGGTCTCGATCATGTCCTATTTCAGCCAGACGGATAACACCTCGATCATCGCCTCCGAGGCCTTCGACGTGACGCCGATGATGGCGGATATCATCGCGATCCAGTCGATGTATGGCGCCTCGGACGGCAATGCCGGCAACACCACCTATTTCGGCAATTCCAACGTCAGCGGCTACATGTCCGAGGTCTATGCGGCGATCGCCACCGGGACGACGAATTCCGACATCGGCAGCAATGACGTCGCGCTGACGATCTACGACAGCGGCGGGCGCGACACGATCGACGTGAGCTTCTCGAGCGCGAACCAGGTGCTCAACCTCAACCCGACCCGATATTCGGACATCGACGGGCTGATCGGCAATCTCGGCATCGCGCGCGGCACGGTGATCGAGAACGGCATCACCGGAAGCGGCGACGACCGGATCATCGGCAACGGCGCGCGCAACCTTCTCAATGCGGGTTCGGGCAACGACTACATCGCCGGTGGCAACGGCAGTGACACATTGCTCGGCGGCAACGGCGACGACACGCTGGTGGGCGGCAATGGCGATGACAGCCTGCGCGGCGGCAATGGCAGCGATGTGCTGAGCGATGTCGACGGTTCGAACAGGTTCGACGGCGGCGCGGGCTCGGACACGATGACCGGCGGCGCCGGCGACGACGTGATGATCGGCGGCGGCGACGATGCGACGAGCGGTGATCGCAGCGACCGGATCAGCGGCGAGGACGGCTCCGATTCAATCGTTGGCGGCTATGGCAACGATGTGATCCGTGGCGGCAACGACAATGACACGATCTACGGTGGGCTCGGCAAAGACAGAATCTTTGGCGACAGCGGAAACGACCGGCTTTATGGGGGGACCAACACCGATGTCATCAACGGCGGCGCCGGGAATGACATCATCTATGGGCAAAGCGGCAACGACAGTCTCACAGGAGGGAGCGGCGCGGATCGCTTTGTTCATTCCGGCCTTGCGAGCGATGGAACGGATTGGATCACGGACTATTCTGGCGCGCAGCACGACGTCCTGATCCTGCGGACGGGAAACATCAACGATATTCAGGTCGAATGGGTGAACAACGGCGGTGATGCCGGTGTGCTGGATGCAAACATCGTCAACGGGGCGACCGGGGATGTTCTCTGGTGCGTTCTGGATGCTGCGGATCAAGACCATCTTTATCTGAATGTCGGATCCACGACCTACGATCTTGCCCTGTAGTCGAGATGAACCTCTTCCGCCCCGCGAGCACGGGGCGGAAGGCGCTGCCGACATCTTCCTGTCAGGCAGGGGTGTCGGCGAAGTCCTCTTCATCCGCTGATGCGGTAAGGGACTGAACCCTCAGCTTGTCCAGTGCCGCGGCAATGGGCTCGACGCCAGCTTTAAGGGCCGACAGCCGCGTCGCGGAATTTGCGGCGAGCCATTCAAGCTCTTCCGGCTTCAGATTGCGCAGATCGTCGGCCGATCGAATCAGCTCGTCGGCCGGCGAGGAATCGCGCAGACGCATGTCCAGGCCGATGCGATCCTGTGCATAGGCAAGATCTTCTTCTTCGCAGATCACCACTGAACGTGTCATCTCGTCGCTTAGCTGGAACTTGCTTCCCGGCAGTGTCGAGAGCTTGTCAAAAAGCCCGCGGTCACCGTTTCGCGCAGCGGGGTTCACCTGCCGGTAGGCGTAAAGCAGTCTGACCGCCGGGAGGCTCAGGCGTTCGTTCGAACGCACAACCCCAGCCGGGTCGAAGTCGATCTCGAACGTTTTACAAAAGTCCTGTACGACACACCCGTTGTGCAGTGCGCTGCGGCTGAACGGCTTCAACAGCACGTTGCGACGCGAGAAGCGTCGCTCGAAATGTACGAAGCGACGCTTGTATCGGACATCGATCGTGGGCTTGTCCAGGGTGACGAGACTGGACTTGAGCTTCTCCTGAAAAGCGCTGTCCACATAATCGGGCATATTGCGCAGATAGGCGACGATCTGGATGTTCCGCCGATAGATCTCGAGCATGTCGAAGAGCTTGTCGGAAGCGACCCGCGGAAGAATGCCGATGATTTCCGCGGAAACGATCGGCACCGCCCGCCCCAGAGCATTGAGCGAGCGCGTCATTGCCACAAAGGACCGGCGCCGCTGGCGTTCTGCGATGAGCCGTTGCTTCGCGTTTTCGTCCTGCAGGCCCGCGTTCCAGAATATATGGCGTATCGTATTGGAATTATTTGGCTTTTCGAAGGCCAAATACTTGAAGTTCGGGTCTTTCAGATTCGCCGCGAGCGAATCCTGTACCGCCGACGTTCCCGACTTGTGCATGCCGACGTGAACGATCATGCGCTCTGCTACAGGTTTCATATTGCGCCTCTCCAGAGCCGGCGACGACGACCGAGCTCTCTGTTTTTGCGCGTCCAATCTACGATATGCCTTGGAGTGACGCAAAGGGTATCCCCGGGCCTCCTGGATATTGTGACGGAAACAGGTGGTCGGAGGGGCGATGCCGAGGCGGAAACGGGCAGTGATTTCTGCGCTTGCAATGACAGAATGCGAAGGCAATAGTCAGGGCAAGTGTACGACTGTGTAAGTCCATTCCGTTCTATAAAGGGGCCAATGTTCGTAGCCAGTTTCCATTGGCTGCGGCGTGCCCCATGCCAAAGACCTAGAGAAACGAGCCGATCATGCCCTCGACCCCATCCATTCTCATCATCGGAAACAGTCACATTGAATGTTTGATTGCCGCGGCCAAGACCCCCGGCTTCGAGAATGTCGGCTTTGTTAACCTCAAACAGGTCAACAAGCGGGAGGACGCCTCCGATTCCGATGTTGTTTCCTTTGTCGAGGCAAATACTCCGATGAAGGCGCCGGATGTGGTCTGCCTGTGCATCAAGGGAAATCAGCACAATATTTTCGGGATTGTCGAAAGCCCGAAGCCGTTCTCTCTCGGCGATGCGGAGGTGGGCGCCATCCCTCCGCTTGAGGGGAAGCGCGCGTTCATTCCGTTCGGAGCGATGGTCGAGAATTTCGAAATGCTGAGTAGCCCATCTCATATCGAGGCGGTTTTTGCAGCATTCCCCGCGGCACGACGGCTGTATCTGAACGCGCCGCCGCCGATTTCGAGCTGGGAGCATATTGTCGCACATCCAGAGTTGTTTTCCTCGCGCATTCACCTCGGCCCGGCGCCGAAAGCATTGCGGATGCAACTATATCGTGCCCAGACCTTGGCGCTCAGGAATATTGCGGCGCGGTGCAAGGCGACCTTCGTTGAGCCGGTCGCGGAGGCTCTGGATCAAGAGGGCTTCCTCGCCGAGCGATTCTACGGGCTGGATCCGACGCACGCGAATGCCGCATACGGTGCAATCATGCTGAAGGCGCTGACGATGGAAGCTCAGGACATGCTTGCGATGGGAGAGGCCAAATGAAACATCCCTATGCTGGTCTGCCGGACAGACAGTTCTGGAAGAAAGATCCGGGGATCGAGGATCCCGCGCTGCTCGATCCGGTCTCCGACGTTCCGTTCAAGATCCAGCAGAGCGACAAGATCGTGACGGCGGGGAGCTGCTTCGCACAGCATGTTGCGCGGCACATGTCGAAATCGGGCTTCAACCATTTCATCACGGAGCGGGCCCATCCGATCATCCGCCCCGCGGTTGCGCGCAAGCTCAACTATGGCATGTTCTCGGCGCGCTATGGCAATGTCTACACCGCGCGCCAGCTGCTGCAGCTGTTGCAACGCGCCTATGGCCAGTTCACGCCGATGGTGCAGTCTTGGCGTGCGCCGCGCGGAACCGGGGTCGTCGATCCGTTCCGCCCGCAGATCCAGCCCGGCGGCTATCTGAGCGCGGCGGAGCTCGAGGTGGATCGCGAGCAGCATCTGCGCGCCGTGCGCCGTGCGATCGAACAGATGGACATCTTCGTCTTCACCCTCGGCCTCACCGAAGGCTGGGCGGATCGCCGCGATGGTGCGGTCTATCCGATCGCGCCGGGCGTCGCGGGCGGCACCTATGATCCGGAGACGGTGCAATTCGTCAATTTCGACGAGGCGGAGACCTATGCCGATCTGCATGCCGCGCTGAGCTTCATCCGCGCGAAGAACCCGAAGGTGAAGATCATCCTGACGGTGTCGCCGGTGCCGCTCAATGCGACCTACGAGCCGCGCCATGTGCTGGTTTCGACCACCTGGTCGAAAGCGGTGCTGCGGATCGCGGCGGAGAAGGCGACGAAGACGCTGAAGGATTGCGCCTATTTCCCCTCCTACGAGATCATCACCAGCCCGCATGCGCGCGGCCGCTACTATGCGCCCGACCGCCGCGAGATCACCGAGCGCGGCGTGACCCATGTGATGACGCTGTTCAAGAAGCACTTCACCGACAGCGAGGTCGCTCCGGTTCCGCGGCCGAAGCGGCCGGTGAACGAGGCGCGTCGGCACATGCAGGAAATGCAGCGCAAGATCGACGTGCTCTGCGACGAGGCGGCGATCAACAACGAGAGCTGAGAATGACCGGGGTCGGGGGCTGGATCAGCCCCCGAAGACCTTGTCCCAGCATTCCATCGACTGGTCATAGATCATCTGGTCGAGATCATTGGCCGCCTGGAACGCCTTGAGCACATCGGGCGAGACATCCGAGGGCGAGACCTTCTCGCCATGCAGGATCTCCTGCAACTCGTTGCGCCGTTCAAGCTCCGCCGGCTCGCGATCGACGAAGGCGCGCTGCAGTTGCAGCACGTAGGGGTCGATGCGATCGAGCGGCGCGAGGCCGACGAAATGCCGCGAGACCGCGCCCTTCACCGCCTCGATGTCGTTGTTGAAGCCACAGAGCCACTGCGCCTGCAGGTTGCGCTGCTCGGTGCGCTGGCGGATGTAGGTGTCGACATCCGGGGCCGAGGCGTAGAATTCCGCGTTCAGCGGATGACGGCTCGACCGCATGTAGTTGTAATCGGAGATCGCCCGGGCGAGCGGATCGCGCACGATCGACATGATCAGCAGCGGTTTCGTCGAGACGATCGGGCCGAAGAAGATCTCGCGGAAGCGGATGTGACCGGTGGTGAAGCGCGGGGTGCGCCCCCCCTGGATCGTCTTCTTCCAGGTCGGGCCGCCGGCGTTCCACGGCAGATGCAGCGGATCCTCGAAGCAGCGCTTGAACAGCGCGAGGAAGGACACGCCTGCCGTCTTCGGAATATGCAGGTGAATGAGCTTGTAATGGTCGTTGGCCGCGGGGCCGCGATCGGCAAGGCGGAGGAGACGTTCGTTTGCTTCGGTAAACATGATCATTCTCTTGGTTTTCCGACCCCTATCGAATTTCTTGGAAAGTTCCAAATGAAATCCGGGAGGGGGATTGGGCCTGTCGGCCTCTGCGCCGGGCCGTGGCGAGGGGCATTCAGCTGCTCTTCTTGCGCTTCTCCTCGGCGCGCTGGGCCAGTTCGCGGCCGAGCAGCGTGGACATCCACTGCGCCGTGCGCTGCAGCCCCTCGTAAAGCGAGGTCTTCGCGCTCCAGCCGAGTTCCCGCTGGGCGAGCGAGCTGTCGAGCACGCTGACGCGCACGTCGGTCGGGCGACCGGGAAGGAAGCGCACATCGGCGGAAAAACCGATCGTCTCCTCGATCCCCTTGAGGATCTCGATCACGCTCAGCCCCTTGCCGTAGCCGATGTTGAACACCGGTTCCTTGCCACGATAGCGCAGCGCCGCGAGGATCGCCTCGCAGACGTCGCCGACATAGAGATAATCGCGCACCGCCGAGCCGTCGCCCCAGATCTCGATCGGCATGTCGTTGAGCGCGCGCCAGAGGAAGGTGGCGACCACGCCCTGACCGTCGGAATAGGACTGATACTCGCCGAAGGGGTTCGACACCCGCAGGATCGTCGAGTCGATGTCGTAGAGCCGCGAGAACATCGCGATGTATTTCTCGATCGCGAGCTTGGTGATCCCGTAGGAGGATTTCGGCTCGGTCGGGTGGGTCTCCTTGATCGGCACATAGACCGGGTCGCCATAGACGGTGCCGCCCGAGGAGATGAAGACGAATTTCACGCCCTTGCGCGCGGCCAGCTTCTCGAGCAGGCGGATGTTGCCGATCAGGTTCGAGGAGATGTCGAAGGGGATATTGGCGTTGGAGGAGGCCGGTTTCGTCGTGGTGCCGAGCTGCACCACCGAGCCGACATTCTCGAGCACCCGGTCGAGCGTGCCGATGTCGAGCATGTCGCCCTTGACCCATTCGACCAGCGGGTGTTCGACCTTGATCTCGCCCGAGCGGGTCAGCGCACGCACGGCGATGCCGCTCTCGGCCAGCTTGAGCACGAGGTTGCGACCGATGAACCCGGATGCGCCAATCACAAGGCAGGGTGACAAGCTCGTCTCGTTCACGTCAGTCTCCAGCATGCGTCCGTCCGTCAGATTGGTGCGGCAAAGAACGCGGGGATCGGCTGGCCCTTCTCGCGCAACGCGAGGAAGGCTTCCGCTGCATCGAGCGCCTCCGCGATTGTCACGTCCATATCCATATATTTGTAGGAGCCGAGTCTGCCAACAAAACTTATGTTACTTTGGCTTTGGGCATACTCGACGTAGCGTTTGAGCATCGTCGTCTCGTTCACGAGGCGGATCGGGTAATAGGGCGTGTCGTCCTTGCCGCAAAAACGGCTGAACTCGTGATAGATCACCGTGTTTTCATGGCTTTCCCAGGGGGCGAAGTGCTTGTGCTCGGTGATCCGGGTGAAGGGCACGCTCTCGTCGGGGTAGCTCATCACGGCGCAACCCTGGAAATCGCCCTTGTGATGGCTTGCCTCGAAATCGAGCGTCCGATAGCCGAGTTGCCCAAGTTCATAGCCGAACCAGGCGTCGATCGGGCCCGAGCAGAAGACGTGGTCATAGCCCGCGCAATCGGCCTGCGTCATCTTGCGCCCGAGGGTGACGGAGATCCGCGGGTGGTCGAGGATGCGCGCGACCATCACCGTGTAGCCCTCGGCGGGGATGCCCTGGTGGCGGTGGTTGAAGTAGTTGTCGTTGTAGTTGAAGCGCACCGGCAGCCGCTTGAGCACCGAGGCGGGCAGCTCGCTCGGGTGCATGCCCCATTGCTTGATCGGATAGCCCTTGAAGAAGGCCTCGTAGAGCTCCTGGCCGAGGAAGCGCAGCGCCTGGTCCTGGAAGCTGCGGACCTCGGTGATCGTCTTGTCGGCGCGTTCGGTGATGAAGGCCTCGGCTTCGGCGGGGGAGAAGGTCTTGCCGAAGAACTGGTTGATCGTCAGCAGGTTGATCGGCAGCGAGAAGACGCGCCCGCCGGTGGTGGCCTTCAGCTGGGTGATATAGGGGCGGAAGTCGGCGTAATCGTTGACATAGGCCCAGACCCGCTCGTTGTCGGTGTGGAAGATGTGGGGGCCGTGCTTGTGCAGGGTGATCCCGGTCTGCGCATCCACCTCGGTATAGCAGTTGCCGGCGACATAGGGGCGGCTTTCGACGATGTCGACCTGATAGCCCGCCTCCGCGAGCTGGCGGCCGATCACGGCACAGGTCAGGCCGGCGCCGATGCCGAGGACACGGCCGCGGGGCTCGCCGCTCTGATCGGGGGTCACCTGGATCTCGGTCATCTTTTCCTCCTCAGCCGATCGCCCGCTTCAGCCGGTCGGCAAAGGGCCAGATCTTCGCCTTCACCGAATGCGGCAGCGCGCGCCAGACGGCGGAGCCGGTCTTCGCAAGCGCGCGGCGCGGCATCGACGGCGTCGCGGCCGGCTGTGCCGCGGGGAGCTGGGCATGGGCGGCAGCCGCCACCAGGCCGTGATAGCGCTGATCGAGGAAGCCGAAGAGGATGGTCTCGTACCACGGGGTCGTGCGCAGCGCCTCCCAGTAGTAATGCGACAGCGGGTTGAGCGTGTTGCGCCAGGGCTTGCCGATACCGGCGTAATGCACGATCGCCGGGTTCTCGAAGGTCTGGGCGTAGATCTGATGATCCTCGGGTGCGAGCTCGCCGGCGTGGCGATCGTCCATCCACAGCACGTTCCAGCGGCCGGGAATGAATTTCGTCTTGCCGAAGAGATACTTGTTCAGGATGTCCTGATCGAGGAACCAGTAGGTCTTGGTCGCGAGATCCTTGATCGCGGCGCGCAGCAGGCCGGTCTCGCGCAGCGCCTTGAGGTCCATCACCAGCGTGCCGGCCTGGAAATACTCGGAAACCGCGGGCTTGCCCTCGGGCGTCTTCATCCCAAGGTAATTCGCGACGTAGTCAGCGGAGGGCAGCGAGCCGGATTCGCGGATCGAGGGCACGCCCATCTTCGCGAAGGCCCGCATCACCATGTCGGGCGCCGCCGCGACCAGCGCACCGTCGAGATCGAGCTCGATCAGCGGGCTGACGTCGTCCACCACCACCATGTCGGTGTCGAGGAAGAGGATGCGGTCGCGCTTTTCCAGCAGGTCGGGCAGGCTCAGCCGGAAGAAGGTTGCCCGCGAGAAATAGCTGTGCACCGGCAGGTTGAGATGCTTGAAGCGCATGTCGATGAAGGAGAGCGCCGCATCGGGGCGTGCATGCAGCAGCTTTTGCAGCAGCCGGCGTTGCCCCGGCGCGATGCCACCGTCGAGCACGATGAAATCGACGAAATACTCGGGCGAGGTGGTCTCGAAGACGGAGCCGATCAGCGCGCCCAGATGCGGCACATAGGCGGCATCGCAGGAGGCGACGACGGTGAGCACCGGCTTGTCGGTCTGCGGCAGCTCCGGCTCCGCGGGATCGGGGGCGGTGTTGACGACGAAGACGAGGTTCAGCTCCTTGATCTTCAGATCGGGCTTCATCGCCTTCTGGCCGAGCACGAAGACGGTGAACAGCCGCTCGGCGATGTAGCCGACGGCGCGCGCCTCCTGCCAAGTGTAGTTCGAGACGTCGATCTCGGCGTCGAGCCGCTCGAGGATCGGGAACAGCCAGGCGCAATATTCCTCGAACACCGGGCGGGTGAAGAGGAACATGTTGTTCGGATAGAGCATGTGGCCCGACATCATCGCCTCGAAATGCGGGGCGTATTCAGGCGAGAGCTCGGCGACGATCCGGCCGGCGAGTTCGAGATCCTCGATATGGTGATGCGGCGCGGTCTGGTAATGCGCGCGCACCGAGGCGGGGCCGGCGCTCTGCACGTTGAAGGGGATCGGCAGCAGCATGTCATAGCCCTGCATCGCCCGTTCGATCGCCTCGGGGGTCAGGCCGAAATTGTCGATCAGATCGGTGTCGAGCGCGGGATGGTTGATCAGCCCGTGGCGGTCGACCTGCCGCGGCGTGTTCGGCGCGAAGTCGAAGTAGCGGCGATAATGCAGGAAGCCGAGAACGTCGGAGTCGTGGTCGTTCTTCCAGGCCCAGTAGATCCCGGTCATCTCGCAATAGGCGGGGTTACGCAGGGAGATGTTGTCGCCCTCGTCGTCGCGCAGGATCCCGAGATCGGTCTTCGAAGCCGCGGCTCCGACCTGGATCGGTTTGAGTACGTCGCTTTCGAAGATCTTCGCCGGAGCGAAATAATTCACGTAGATGGTAATCATAGGAGGAGGTCCATGGCCGCAACTGAGGTCTGGAATAAGGGCGCGCAGATCGCGCCCGCGGAAACATGTGCAGGGGCCGACGGACGGCTATCTTCTGGGGATCGGCATGTCATCTGAGAACAGTCTGCGTACGGAGCATCCATCTGGACCGGTTCTGAATACGGGACGCCACTCGCAAATCTTACACGGCACCGCCTGCAGGCAGAACCGACTTTGCCCTAACGCGTAAACGTCGTTCTCGCAAAATCGTAATACAAAGGGGAGGCTTTTTCTGCAAGTGCATTTACCCGACGGCATGCCGGTTACGGCAAGCCGCCGCTCATGCCGGGGGCAGCGGGGCGATCAGTTCGGCTCGCTCAGGATCTTGCGGTGGTAGCGATGCAGCAAAAGCATGCCGAGCGCACCGAAGATGAGCGAGAAGCCGTAGACATAGGCCTCCGACACATAGGCGCCGCCATAGGTGTCGTAGAAACCGACCCGGGTCATCATGATGAAATGCGTCGGCGGGATCATCAGCGCGAGGTTGCGGCCCTGCTCGGGCAGGTTGTCGACGAGATAGAGCACCCCCGAGACGAGGAACATCGGGCGGTTCAGCACCGACCAGATATATTGCCAGATCGGGAACATGCTCATCAGGTAGCAGTTGAGCAGCCCCATCGCCGTGCCGAGCGCCATGATCATGCCAAGCGCGCGCAGAAGCGCGATGTAGTCGATATTGACATGCACCCCGTCGATCACCATCGCGCCGGTGACCACGATGACGAAGATCACCACCTGGGTGATCACCGTCAGCATGAGGCGGGCGACGATCGCGTCGACATAGGTCACCGTCGGATAGGCGAGCAGCGGGCGCGAGAAGCGGATCGCGTTGCCGACATTGGCCGCGATCGCCTGATAGGCGGCCAGCGGCAGGAAGCCGGAGGCGTAGAACAGCACGAAGCTGGTGCCGAGCTGCGGGTGGCGCATGAACATGCTGAAGGCCACGGAAAGCAGGCCGATCGCGGCCACCGGTTCGGCGATCGCCCAGAAGTAGCCCCCCGGGGAGCGACCGTAGGTCGTCGACATTTCCCGCAGCATCAGCGCGAAGACGGCACGCGCCATCGGCAGGCGGCGTTTGCGCTGGGGCAGGGGAATGGAGGTTTCCGTCATCGCTCGACCGGCTTTGGCTGCAGGTTCTAGACTGGCGTGATTACGGTGTTTTCACTTGCAAAGCGAGAGATAAATCCGCATTGGTCCCTTCACTTGGTCGAGCATCCGGGGAGAAGCGCCATAAACAAGCGCATCGGAATCGAAAAGCGGGTCAGGGCACGCGTCCGTGAGAATGCGACCGCCGCATGGGAAAGCGCCGTCAAGACGATGCACGCGCCGGGCATGGCGCGGCCACGCTTGCGGCATCGGGCGATCTTCGTCAGCTTCCTCGTGATGGTGGTGGCGCCGGTGCTTTGCGCCGCCTTCTATCTCTACGTGATCGCCTCGGACCAATATGCCTCGAACATGGGCTTCACCGTGCGATCGGAGGAGATGAGCGCCTCGAGCGAACTGCTCGGCGGGCTTTCGCTGCTGACGCAGTCGCGCGCCTCGGACACCGATGTGCTTTACGAATTCATCCAGAGCCAGCCGATGGTGGAGCGGGTGAACCACCGCCTCGATCTGGCGAAGATGTTCTCGCGCCCGACCTTCGACCCGGTCTTCGCCTATCATTCCAGCGGCACGATCGAGGATCTCGTCGATTACTGGAAGCGGATGGTGAAGATCTCCTACGCGCCGGGTTCGGGGCTGATGGGGGTGCAGGTGCGCGCCTTCTCGCCCGAGGATTCGCAGGCGATCGCGCAGGCGATCGTCGATGAATCGACGGCGATGATCAACGATCTCTCGACCACCGCGCGCAGCGACGCCACGCGCTACGCGAAGGAAGAGCTCGACATCGCGCTGACCCGGCTGAAGGCCGCGCGCGAGGCGCTGACGAAGTTCCGCTCGACATCGCGCATCGTCGACCCCTCGGCCGATATCGCGGGGCAGATGGGGCTTTTGAGCTCGCTCGAGGCGCAGCTCGCCAGTGCCTATATCGACCTGAACACGGCGCTCGAGACCTCGAAGAGCGATGACCCGCGCATCACCCAGGGCCGGCGGCGGATCGACGTGATCCAGACCCTGATCGAGCAGGAACGCGCGAAATTCGGCATCGGTGGCGGCTCCGAGGACGGGGTGCAGGGCGATGTCGACTATCCCACGCTGATGGGCGAGTTCGAACGGCTCAGCGTCGATGTCGAATATGCGAACAAGGCCTATCTGGCGGCGATGGCCTCGCTCGACACCGCCAATGCCGAGGCGCAGCGCCAGAGCCGCTATCTCGCGACCTACGAACCCCCGAGCCTGCCCGAGGCGGCGCTTTACCCGCAACGTGCGATCCTCGTGCTCGTCTCCGCGCTCTTCCTGCTGCTGTTCTGGTCGATCGGTGTGCTGGTCTATTACAGCCTGCGCGACCGGCGCTGATCGCGATGATCCAGCTGCGGAACCTGAGCAAGAGCTTCCGTCTGAACGGCGTGACGAAGACGGTGGTGAAGAACGTCGACTTCACCTTTCCCACCGGGGAATCCGTCGCGCTGCTCGGCGGCAACGGCGCGGGCAAGTCGACGCTGCTGCGGATGATCGCGGGAACGGTGCTGCCCGATCGCGGGGAAATCGTGTCGACCGGCACGATCTCCTGGCCGGTGGGTTTTGCCGGCAGTTTCCACCCCGAGCTTTCGGGCGCGCAGAACGTCCGCTTCGTCGCGCGGATCTATGGTGTCGACACCGACGAGGCGATCCGCTTCGTGCGCGATTTCTCCGAGCTCGGGCAACATTTCTACCTGCCGACGCGGACCTATTCCTCCGGCATGCGCTCGCGTCTGGCCTTTGCCACCTCGATGGCGGTGCCCTTCGACACCTATCTGATCGACGAGATCATGGCGGTGGGCGACGCCGCCTTCAAAGGCAAGAGCCAGGCGCTTCTGCGCGAGCGGCTGACCAAGGCGGGGGCGGTGATCGTCTCGCACAACATGCGCGAGTTGCAGCGGCTCTGCACCTCGGGCGTGTTCATTGCCGACGGGCAGTTCTACTACTATCCGCAGGTCGAGAAGGCGATCGAGCATTACCGCGACGCGATGCGCGGCAAGCAGCCCGACGCGATCCTCTCCGACGAATGATCCCGGGCGCCGTTGCGCAAAGGCCGGGGGCAGCGTGCGCCCGGCTTGCGGTATCTTCACCCCGCCGCGGGAATTCTGGCGCAAATTGATGACCCGCGGAGACCTGTCATGGCCGATCAAACCCCGCTTCTGGGGCTGCCCTATATCCTGCCCTCGCAAGCCCAGAAACACGTCACCCATAACGAGGCGCTGAACCTGCTCGACACCGTCGTGCAGCTTGCCGTGCTCGACCGCACGCTCACCGCGCCGCCGTCCGCGCCGGTCGATGGCGATCGCTACATCGTCGCCGCGGGGGGCACCTCGGAATGGCAGGGGCATGACGGCGAGGTCGCGATGTGGCAGGCGAGCGCCTGGACCTTCGCGGTGCCGCGGCAGGGCTGGCAGGCCTGGGTGATCGCGGAGGAGACCTCGGTGCGGTTCGATGGCAGCGACTGGATCGTGCCGCCGCTCGCGCTCGACAATCTCGCCGGTGTCGGCATCAACGCGACGGCGGACGCGACGAACCGGCTTACCGTCTTTGCCGATGCGACGCTGCTCAGCCACGATGGCGGCGGGCATCAGCTGAAGATCAACAAATCGACCGTCTACGACACCGCGAGCCTGCTGTTCCAGACCTCCTGGTTCGGGCGGGCGGAGATGGGCACCGCGGGCAATGACCGCTTCGCGATCAAGGTGAGCGCAGATGGGTCGAGCTGGACGGAGGCGCTCTCCTTCGATGGCGCGACCGGCATCCCCGCCGGGGCGGCGGTGCAGCAAAGCGCCACGGACACCACCGCCGGCCGTCTGATGCGGGCGGATTACGGCTATGGGCCGGGCAATCTTCTGGGCACGGTCGCGCAGAGTGGCGGCGTGCCGCAGGGCGCGGTGATCGAGCGCGGCACCACGGCGAATGGCGAATATATCCGCCTCGCCGATGGCACGCAGATCTGTTTCGCGGTGCTTTCGGGCGGGTCGATCACCGCCTCGGGCAGCGGCACCTGGGCCGATCCCTATCGCAGCGCCGATCTGGGCTGGACCTTCCCCGCCGCCTTTTCTGTGGCGCCCGTGGTGCAGGCCAGTGCGATCCCGCCCGCGTCGCTCGCCGCCGCGCGCCGCCGCGCCGCCGCCTGCACCGGTGCGATCAGCGCCACCGCCGCGGCGCAGATCCATGTGGTGCGGCTGGGCGATGACGGCACTGCGGATGATTTCGGCATCGGCGTGACGGCGATCGGGCGCTGGTTCTGAGCTGGCTCAGAGACGACCGAGCAGCGCGGCGAGATAAAGCGAGATCTGGCCGCGCAGCCCCTGCCGATAAAGGCCGAGGTTGCGGATCCGGCGCAGCCGCTCAAGGGGTGGCGCCTTGCGCAGCGCCTCGAAGGCGTCGAGCAGCTGCCGCGCCTCTGGCGTGAGCAGGCGCTCGCTTTGGTGCAGGGCGGCGATGTTGATGTCGCACCATTCCCGGAACCGCCCCGAGGCAACCATCCGCGCCCGGCGCAGGGTCGCGGCAACACCGCGGTTCGCGCCGATCAGATTGCCGGCGTGCTGACGGTAAAGCATGTGCGGCACGTCGTCGAAAATGACGCGCGCGCCAAGGCCTGTCATGATCTGGTAGGCCCACCAATCATGCACCACGACATCTTCGGTGTTCAGCGCCGCAAGCCGAAGCTCTTCGGCGGCGGCGCGGTTGAACACCATCGTATTGCCGCCGGCGATGTTCTGCACCAGCGCGTGGCGGAAGCTCGCCGGTTTCGGCGCGCCACGCGACAGCCGCCGCTTGCCAAGGTCTTCGCCCACCTCCCAGGTTCGCCCGCAGTAAAGCGCCGGCTCCGCCCCGGGCAGGGCGCGCAGCTGGCGCACCGCCTCGGCAAGCTTTTCCGGCAGCCAGATGTCGTCCTGATCCGAGAGCGCGACGAAATCGGTCTCCACCGGCTGGGCGAGCAGATGCAGGAAATTGCGCGCAGCCCCCCGACAGGGCCCCTCGAGCAACTCCACGCCAAGATCGGGATGCGCCGCGGCGAATTCCGCCACCATCGCCCGGGTCGCATCGCGCGAGCCGTCGTCGCTGATCAGCACCCGGGTCGGCGGCAGGGTCTGGGCCGCAAAGCTTTCAAGCTGCGGGGCCAGCGCCGCCGCCCCGTTATAGCTCGCCATCAGCACGGTGACCGATGCCGGCCCCTCGGCCTTGTCCTGCATTGCCGTCAGTCTTCGATCAGCCGCAGCAGGTAGTCGCCGTAATCGTTCTTTCCGAACAGGCTCGCGCGCGAGCGCAGCGCCGCCGCGTCGATCCAGCCGTTCTGATAGGCGATCTCGTCGGGGCTGCCCGTCTGCATGCCCTGCCGCTTCTCCAGTGTGCGCACGAAATTGCCGGCGTCGAGCAGGCTGCCATGGGTGCCGGTGTCGAGCCAGGCATAGCCGCGGCCCATCTGCTGCACCTTCAGCAGCCCCTCGACGAGATACATCTCGAGCAGGGTGACGATCTCAAGCTCCCCGCGCGCGGAGGGCTTCACCCGTTTCGCGCGCTCGGGCGCGGTGCCGTCGAGGAAATAGAGCCCGGTCACCGCGTAGTTCGACGGCGGCACCGGCGGCTTCTCGATGATCGAGCGCACGCGGCCCTCGTCGTCGAAATCCACCACGCCATAGCGCTCCGGATCGGCGACGCGATAACCGAAGACGGTGCCCCCCGCCTCCTGCGCATTGGCATCGGCGAGCAGCCGCGACAGCGCGTGGCCGAAGAAGATGTTGTCGCCCAGCACCATCGCCGAGGGCGCCCCGTCGAGGAATTCCTCGGCCAGCAGATAGGCCTGGGCAAGACCATCGGGCGAGGGCTGCTCGATGAAGGTCAGGCTCAGCCCCCATTGGCTGCCATCGCCGAGGGTGCGCTTGAACTGCGCCTGATCCGCCGGCGTGGTGATCACCGCGATCTCGCGGATGCCCGCCAGCATCAGCACCGAGAGCGGGTAATAGATCATCGGCTTGTCGTAGACCGGGAGCAGCTGCTTCGACACGCCGAGCGTGATCGGATAGAGCCGCGTCCCCGAGCCGCCCGCGAGAATGATTCCCTTGCGCTTGGTCATGTCACACGTCCAATTCTTGCAATACTTTCGCCAAGCCCGATTTCCAGTCGGGCGCCGCGATTCCAAAATCGCGCATCAGCGCCGAACAGTCCATGCGACTGTTAAGCGGCCGGCGCGCGGGCGTCGGATAGGCCGAGGTCGGGATCCCCGTCACGGTGACCCTGCGCCCGGCCTGGGCAAAGATCTCGCGCGCGAAATCGGCCCAGCTCACTGCGGGCTGCCCGCAGAAGTGATAGATCCCCCCGGCATGGCCATCGGCGAGTGCCGCGCCCACCTGCAAAAGCGCCGCGGCAAGATCGGCCGCCGGGGTCGGCCCGCCGATCTGATCCTCGACCACCTCGATCTTGTCGCGCATCTGCGAGAGCCGCAGCATCGTCTTCACGAAGTTCTTGCCATGGGCGGAGAACATCCAGGAGGTGCGCAGGATCGCCGAACGCCCGCCGGCCGCGATCACGCCCTGCTCGCCGCGCAGCTTGGACCGGCCATAGGCGTTGAGCGGGCCGATCGGATCCTCGACGCGCCAGGGCGCCGCGCCCGCGCCGGAAAACACGTAATCGGTGGAGATATGCACGAAGGGGATGCCGCGATCGGCGGCCGCCCGGGCGATCGCCGCGGGGGCGATGCCATTGACGAGATCGGCGGTGACCTCGTCGTTTTCCGCCTGATCCACCGCGGTATAGGCCGCGGCATTGATGACGACATCGGCGTCGCAGGCGCGCACCAGTGCCGCGCAGGCATCCGGCTCCGTCAGATCGGCCTCGTCGCGGCCCAGCGCGGTCACCTCGGCCTGTCGCCGCAGTTCCGTCGCGGTCTGGCCGGACTTGCCGAAGACCAGAACCTTCATGCCTTGCCCAGCCGTTGCCCCACACCCTCGCGGTTTTGCAACGCGCGCCACCACGGTTCGTTGTCGAGATACCATTGCACGGTCTTCTCGAGCCCTTCCTCGACCGTCACGCTCGGCCGCCAGCCAAGCTCGGTGCGGATCCGCGTCGGGTCGATCGCATAGCGCGCGTCATGGCCGGGACGGTCGGTGACGAAGGTGATCTGGTCGGCATAGCTGCCCGCGGCCTTCGGCTGTTTCACGTCGAGGATCGCGCAGAGCGTCTTCACCAGTTCGAGGTTGGTGCGTTCGTTCTCGCCGCCGATGTTGTAGCTGCGCCCCACCGCGCCCTTTTCCACGACGAGGAGCAGCGCATCGGCGTGATCCTCGACATAGAGCCAGTCGCGGATATTCGAGCCGTCGCCGTAGATCGGCAGCGGCTTGCCCGCGAGCGCGTTGAGGATGATCACCGGGATCAGCTTTTCCGGGAAGTGGAACGGCCCGTAATTGTTCGAGCAATTCGTCAGCACCACCGGCAGGCCATAGGTCTCGTGCCAGGCGCGCACAAGGTGGTCGGACGAGGCCTTCGACGCCGAATAGGGCGAGCGCGGATCGTAGGGCGTGTCTTCTGTGAACTTGATCGCGGGATCGTTCGGCAGCGAGCCGAAGACCTCGTCGGTCGAGATGTGATGGAAGCGGAAGCTCTCTGGCCGGCCTTCGGCCTCCCAGTAGCTGCGCGCCGCCTGCAACATGTTGTAGGTGCCCATCACATTGGTCTCGACGAACACGCCGGGCCCGTCGATCGAGCGGTCGACATGGCTTTCGGCGGCGAGATGCATCACCGCATCGGGGCGGTGCTTCGCGAAGACCGCGGCGAGCGCGGCGGGATCGCGGATATCCGCCTGTTCGAAATGATAGAGCGGGCTTTGCGCCACCGAGGCGACGTTGTCGAGGCAGGCGGCATAGGTCAGCGCATCGAGATTGACCACTTCGTGGCCGCGCGAGATCGCCAGCCGCACCACCGCCGAGCCGATGAAGCCCGCACCGCCTGTCACCACTATTTTCATGCCAAACATCCTGTCTGTCGGGTCGCAAAAGGCTTAGCGGCGGGGCGACGAAACGTAAACACCCTAATCGCCGGGCTCAGCCCTGCCAGGTGAAGGGGCTCTCGAAATCGGCGAAAGACCCGGCGACGGCGTCCTTCGCCGAGAGCATCGGGGCGAGATCGCCAAGCCTCCAGTCGATGCCGAGATCGGGGTCGTTCCAGGCGATCGCCCCCTCGGTCTCGGGGAAATAATAGTCCGAGCATTTGTAGACGATCTCGGTGTCGGGGCTGCGGGTGACGAAACCATGCGCGAAGCCCGCGGGGACCAGCATCTGGCGCCCGTTCTCGAAGCTCAGCTCGGCGCCGAACCACTTGCCCCAGGTCGGGCTGCCGCGGCGGATGTCGACGGCCACGTCGAAGAGGCTGCCGCGCCCGCAGCGCACGAGTTTCGCCTGCGCATGGGGCGGCTTCTGGAAGTGCAGCCCCCGGATCGTGCCCGGTGTGGTCGAGAGGGAGTGATTGTCCTGCACGAAGCGGATGTCGATGCCCTGCTCCGCCATCGCCTTCACGCTGTAGCTCTCGCAGAAGAAACCGCGGCTGTCGCCGAAGCGGCGCGGGGTAATCAGTTTCACGCCCGGAAGCGGTGTATCCTCGACCAGCACGACAAGACCTTTCGCCTTGAAATTCCTTGTCGTTTCATAGCAAGCGCCGCCGCCCCTGTCACCCGTTCAGGACAGCAGGTCGTAATCATACCCGCCGATCGAAACCCAGATGTGCTCCTGCGGTTCGGCATCGACGAGCACCCAGAGCACCTGCCCCGTCGGCTCGTAGACGACATAGGCCTCGGCGCTGGCGGAGGAGCCGTCGGTCTCGTGCCATTCGACGGCGAGATCGTTCACATTCGCCCCGCGCATGTTGAAGACGAGCTCATCCTCGCTCGCGGTGTAATCGGTGACCCAGTCGGTGCCGGTCGCCGCATCGCCGTTGTGATAGAAACGGTCGTTGCCGGCGCCCCCGGTCAGCGTGTCGTTCTCCGCCGAACCGTAGATCGTGTCATTGCCGTCCCCGCCGTCGATCCGGTCGGCCCCGGTGCCGCCGATGATCAGATCGTTGCCGCCGTCGCCGGTGAGCGTATCGTTGCCGGCATCGCCCCGGATCGTGTCCGCCCCGAGCCCGCCCGAGATCACGTCGCCGTCGCGCCCGCCGCTGACCAGATCGTTCCCCGCGCCAAGCGTGATCTGGTCCGCCCCGGTGCCGCCGAGGACGACGTCATTGCCGGTGCTGGCGTCGATCACGTCATTGCCGGTGCCGCCGACGATCGTGTCGTCGCCGGTGCCGCCCCGCAGCGTGTCGTTGCCATATCCCCCCCAGAGGCGATCATTGCCGTCGCCTCCGATCAGCAGATCGGCGAGATCGCCGCTCGTCCGGCTGTCGGCGCCCCCGGTGAGCGTGTCGTTGCCCGCCCCCCCGGTGAGCGTATCGGCCCCCGCGCCGCCGTTCATCAGGTTGTTGCCGCCGGTATCGGTGAGCACGTCGTCGCCCAGCCCGCCCATCAGCGTGTCGTCGCCGGCCGCGTCGGTGATCGTGTCATTGCCCCAGGAGCCGTTCATCCAGTCATTGCCACCGCCGCCGTTCAGCACATCGTCGTCGGCCCCGCCCTCGAGCGTATCGTTGTCGGCTCCGCCATAGAGCGTGTCCCGCCCGGTGCCGCCATCGAGGCGGTCATTGCCGGTGCCGCCGTCGAGGTAGTCGTCGCCCGCGCCTCCGACGAGGATGTCGTTGTCGGCCCCGCCATAAAGCGAATCATTGCCATTGCCGCTCTTGAGCACGTCGCGCCCGTCGCCGCCGTTGAGATAGTCGTTCCCGGTGCGCCCGATCAGCGTGTCGTCGCCGACCCCCCCGAACAGCCTGTCATCGTGAGCGCCGCCATCGAGGTAGTCGTTCGATTCGGCCCCTACCAGCGTATCGTTGCCATCCGAGCCGGTGATCGTGTCGCCTCCGAGCGTGCCGTCGATCCGTTCGGAATTGCTCGTGCCGGTGATGATATCGCCGGGAAAGCTGCTCAGGATCATCACCCGGTCGGGGGAGCCGAGGTCGAGGCCGCTCCAGACATCGTCGAGGGTGAGCGGGCGACCGTTCTTCGAGACGACCTCGATCTCGTAGCCGAGATAGCTGATCAGGATGCCGGTCGCGGTCGGCGTCGCGGTCAGTTGCGCGGTCGAACGCAGCATCGGCAGGCCGCTCAGGTCGATCCGGTCGCCCGAACTGAAATCCATGATCACCTGCCGCCCGCTTTCGGGGCGCATCACGAAGATGTCGTCGCCCCGGCCGCCATGCAGCCAGGTCGTGCCCGGGCCGGAGACGAGGATGTCGTTGCCATCGCCGCCGTAAAGCGTGTCCGATCCGGTGGAATTCGAGATCAGCAAATCGTCGAGCGCGCTGCCATTGATCGCCGTGCTGCCGCGGCTGGCGCCATTGACGGTAAGCCCCTGCTGCGTGAGGTCGATCGAAAGCCGCGAGATGCCGGCCTCGGCCCCCGAGGCGACATAGATCTGGATCTCGTCGCCGACCACCTCGGCGGTGATCGCCTCGATGTTCTCGAGCCCGTAGCCGAGTTCCTGCGGCAGGGTCTGCATGAAGACGAGTCGCCCGTCTGGCAGCAGGGTGAACAGCGTCAGCCCGTCATCCGCCCCGCCCGCGATGATGAAGACGCGGTCGTCGACCACCAGCGTCTCGATCGCGGTGACGCCGTCGAAACGGGTGTCGAGCGAGTCGAGCAGATGGTCGGTCGGGACCAGCGCGCCACTGTCGGTGATCCGCAGGACCGAAATCGTCCCGCTTTCCGCCGCTCCGAGCAGCACGAAGGTCTCGCCATAGGCGGTGACGGTGCTCAGCGCGGTGGGGGTGTTGACGCCCAGCCCGTTGTCGGCGCCGACCGAGGTGACCTCGCGCAGCGTGCCGGCGGTGGTGACGGAATAGATCGTCACGCCCTGGGTCTCGCCATCGGCACGCAGCAGATACTGGGTGCCGTTCACGGTGACCGGTTCGAGCAGGATCGGATCGCAGCCGACGGTTCCGGTCGGGCTCGCGGTCGTGCCGATATGGTCGAAGGTGCCGTCCGAAAGCACGCGATAGGCATTGATCGAGCCGGTCGCGGCATCGGCGACATAGACGAGATCGCCGCTCGCCCGGTCGATCGTGGCGCAGCCCATCTGCGGCCCGGAGGCGACGGCACTGTCGAGCGAGGTGGCGCGCAGCGCACCGATCGCCTGCGTCGAGGACAGGCTGTAGCTGAGCAGATTGCCGGCGAGATTGGTGCCGACCACCAGCCGCTCCTCGCCCGAGACGGTGACGAAGTCGAGCGGCAGCCCCCCCATCAGCCGCATCGCGGAGGTGTAATAGGTGGTATCCACCACCGAGGGGTCGGCGTCGCTCGCGCTCAGCCGCCAGGAGACGAGGCCCCCGTTGTTGCCGGTCGACGAATAAAGATAGGTTCCTCGCGCCGTGGTCACGATCTCGAGTTGCCGAATGTCCGTATCGAGGAGTGCAAATCCCGAATCGAATCGGGAAACGAAATCGATCTGCATGTCCTGAACCCCGCTTTTCCCGCGGAGGAGGCTGCGGGGGGCGGGGGGCGCAATCGCGCTTGGATTCTGGACGAAATGAGGAGTTTATCCGCAATTTAGTTCAAGCGGTGCAGGCAAGCGGCGCGGTCCGGGGCGGAAACGGCCGGCCCTTGGCGGAACGATCTGGGCGGTTTGAAACCGCCAGGGATTGCCGTAAATCTTGGCCATGTCGTTTCGCTCTCTGCCCTCCTTCCCGCTGCGCGCCGGTCGCGTGCACGAGGTCTGCGGCCCCGCCGCGACGGCCTTCGCGGCGATTGCCGCGGCGCTCTCCGGCGGCCCCCTGCTCTGGGTGCGGGAGGGCTGGCAGGCGGAGGTGCTGAACCCCCTGGGGTTTCTGCCCTTCCTCGACCCTTCCACCCTGTTGCTTGCCCAGACGGCGACCCAGACCGACAGTCTCGCCACCGCCGAGGAGGCACTGAAGGATGGCGCCCTTCCCTTCGTGGTGCTCGAGATCACCCGGCCGCTCGATCTGCGCGAGGGGCGGCGCCTGCAGCTCGCGGCCCAGGCCGGCGGTGCGACGGGGCTCTGCATCATCCCCGAGGGGATGGGGTCGAACGCCGCCGAGACCCGCTGGCGCGCGCGCCCGCTCCTCGATGCCGGGCGGGAGGACTCGACTCTGATGCACTGGGAAAGTATCAAGAACAAATCAGGAACTCTTGGAGCCTGGCATGTTCGATGGGAACCGGAGGCGCATCGTCTGCATGTGGTTTCCCCGGTTGGCGAGCGACCGGGTTCTCCGCACGCGCCCGGTTGAGGGGCCCTTTGCCCTCGCGCAGCGGCTTGGCACGGCGGAGACGCTCGCCTGCCTGAACCTCGCGGCGGAACGCGCCGGGCTGCACCGGGGCATGCGGCTCGCCGATGCCCGCGGCTTCTGCCCCGATCTGCTGACCGCCCCCGCGCGCCCCGATCTCGACGCCCGCTTTCTGGCCGGGCTGCGGCGCTGGGCCGGGCGCTATTGCCCCTGGGTCGGGATCGAGGGCGATGACGGTCTGGTGCTCGACGTCACCGGGGCCACCCATCTTCTGGGCGGTGAGGCGGGGATGCTGGCCGACATGCGCGACCGGCTGGCGCAGATGCGGATCGGCTGTCACCTCGGCGTGGCAGCGACGCGGGGGGCGGCCTGGGCGCTGGCGCATTTCGGCGGCAGTGAATCGGATCTTGCCGCGCTGCCGGTGGCGGCGCTGCGCCTGCCCGCCGAGACGGTGACCGGGCTGCAACGCCTCGGTCTGCGCCGCATCGGCGATCTGACCGGTGCCGCCCGCGCGCCCCTTGCCCGCCGGTTCGGCCCCGAACTGCTGAGCCGGCTCGATCAGGCACTCGGGCGCTGCCCCGAGCCGATCACCCCCAAGGCCGAGCCGCCGCATTTCGCCACCCGCATGACCCTGCCCGAGCCGATCGGGCTGGTGGCCGATGTCATGGCGGCGCTCGAGCGGCTGCTCGCTCCGCTCTGCGCCCGGCTCAAGGCGCAGGAGATGGGCGCGCGGCGCCTCGCGCTTACCCTGCGCCGGGTCGATCAGGAAAGCCGGGAGGTCGAGCTGCGCCTCGCCGCGCCGATGCGCGATCCGGCGCGCATCCTGCCGCTTTTCGCGCGCGGCGTGGCGGAGGTGGATGCGGGCTTCGGCATCGACCAGATCCGCCTCGAGGCCACGCAGGTCGAACCGCTGCCGGTGGCGCAGATCGGCGCCCCCCGCAGCGCGGCAAGCCCCGACCGGATCGCCGATCTCGTCACCCGGATCGGCACGCGGATCGGGCTCGAGAACATCCAGCGCTTCCTGCCCGCCGACAGCCACATCCCCGAGCAGGGCTTCCTGATCGCCCCCGCTGCCCACAGCCGCCCCGAAACCGGCTGGAGCACGCCGCGGCCGCGCCCGATCCGGCTGTTTCCGCCCGAACCGATCATGGCCACCGGCTCCGAGCCGCCCGCGCGTTTCCGCTGGCGGCGGATGAGCTTTGTCACCGGGCGCGCCACCGGGCCCGAGCGGATCGCGCCGGAATGGTGGATGGCGGACGAGGCCTGGCGCAGGGGGCTGCGCGATTACTGGAAGATCGAAACGCGCGAGGGGCGGCGGCTCTGGCTCTTCTTCACCCCGCAGAACCCCGGCTGGTTCGTGCAGGGGGAATTCGCATGACCCCCGCCTATGCCGAGCTTTGCGTGACCTCGAATTTCACCTTCCTCACCGGCGCCTCGCATCCCGAGGAGCTGGTGGCGCGCGCGGCCGAGCTTGGCCTTGCCGCGATCGCGATCACCGACCGCAATTCGCTGGCCGGGGTGGTGCGGGCCTGGTCGGCGCTGAAGACGCTGCGCGCCGAGGCGCCCGAGGCCCCCTTGCCGCGGCTGATCGTGGGGGCGCGGCTCGTGCTGCGCGACAGCCCGCTCGACTGGCTCGCGCTGCCCTGCGATCGCGCCGCCTATCATCGCCTCGCGCAGCTGCTCACGCTGGGCAAGCGGCGCGCGGGCAAGGCCGAATGCGATCTCGATCTCGCCGATCTCGAGGCGGGGGCCGCGGGGATGATCCTGATCGCGCTGCCGCCGCCCGGTCCGCCAGGGGCCGATCTCGCGCCGCCGCTGCAGCGGCTCGCGCGGCGCTTTCCCGGCCATGTCTTCCTTGGCGCCGCGCCGCGTTACGACGGCTCGGATCAGGCCTGGTTCGACACCTGCGCCGCGCTCGCGCTGCGCGCCTCGACGCCGATGGTGGCGGTGGGCGAGGTGCTGATGCATCGCGCCGCGCGCCGGCCGCTGGCCGATGTGCTCACCTGCCTGCGCGAGGGGATCACGATCGACGCGATCGGCACCCGCGCCCTGCCCAATGCGGAGCGCCGGCTGAAGGGCGCGCCCGACATGGCGCGGCTGTTCCGCCGCCACCCCGCCGCGATCCGCCGCACGCTCGAGATCGCGGCGCGCTGCAGTTTCGATCTTTGCGAGCTCAGCTATGAATACCCCGACGAGATCAGCGACGGCGAAAGCCCCGACGCGCGGCTCGAACGCCTTGCCCGCGCGGGGCTTGCGCGGCGCTACCCCGGGGGTGCCACGCCGCGGGTGCATGCGCTGCTCGAAAAGGAGCTCGCCCTCGTGCGGGAGCTGAAATTCCCCGCCTATTTCCTCACCGTCCACGACATCGTCGCCGAGGCCCGCGCCCGCGGCATCCTGTGCCAGGGCCGTGGCTCGGCGGCGAATTCGATCCTGTGCTACCTGCTCGGCATCACCGATGTCTCCCCCGACATGATCGGCATGGTGTTCGAGCGCTTCATCTCGCGCCACCGCGGCGAGCCGCCCGATATCGACGTCGATTTCGAGCATGAGCGGCGCGAGGAGGTGATCCAGTGGATCTACGCGCGCTACGGTCGCCACCGCGCGGGCCTCTGCGCCACGGTGATCCATTTCCGCTCCCGCGCCGCGATCCGCGAGGTGGGCAAGGTGATGGGGCTTTCGGCCGATCTCACCGCCGCGCTCTCGGGCCAGATCTGGGGGATGTCGAACGGTGGCGCCGATCCCGCGCGGATCCGCGAGCTTGGCCTGAACCCCGACGACCGCCGCCTTGCGCTGACGATTCAGCTCATCCGCGAGATCATCGGTTTCCCGCGCCACCTGAGCCAGCATGTCGGCGGTTTCATCATCACCCGCGGCCGGCTCGATGCGCTTTGCCCGATCGAGAATGCCGCGATGGAGGGGCGCACCTGCATCGAATGGGACAAGGACGACATCGACGCGCTGGGCATCCTCAAGGTCGACATCCTCAGCCTCGGCATGCTGACCTGCCTGCGCAAGAGCTTCGATCTGCTCGCCGCGCATGAAGGCATCCGCCACCGCCTCGACACCGTGCCGCAGGAAGACCCGGCGACCTATGCGATGCTGCAGCGTGCCGATGCGGTCGGCGTGTTCCAGGTGGAAAGCCGGGCGCAGATGAACTTCCTGCCGCGGATGAAGCCCGCCACCTTCTACGATCTGGTGATCGAGGTGGCGATCGTGCGCCCCGGGCCGATTCAGGGCGGAATGGTGAAACCCTATATCCGCCGCCGCCAGGGGCTCGAGGCGCCCGAGCCCTTCGGCCCCGCCCTTGCCGCGGTGACGGCGAAGACGCTCGGCGTGCCGCTCTTTCAGGAACAGGCGATGCAGATCGCCGTCGTCGGTGCGGGCTATTCGGCGGAGGAGGCCGACCAGCTGCGCCGCTCGCTCGCCTCCTTCCGGCGGATGGGCACGATCGGCGCGCATCGCGCGCGGTTCATCGCCGGGATGCTGACGAACGGCTATCCGAGCGAAGTGGCTGAGGCCTGTTTTTCGCAGATCGAGGGCTTTGCCGATTACGGCTTTCCCGAAAGCCATGCGGCGGCTTTCGCGATGCTGACCTATGTCTCCTCCTGGCTGAAATGCCACCATCCGGCGGTCTTCGCCTGCGCGCTGCTGAACAGCCAGCCGATGGGGTTTTATGCCCCCGCGCAGATCGTGCGCGACGCGCGCGAGCATGGCGTCGAGGTGCGGCCGGTCTGCGTGAACCATTCGCAATGGGACAATACGCTCGAACGCCGCGCCGACGGGCGGCTGGCGCTGCGCCTCGGCTTTCGCCAGATCCGCGGCTTTCGCGCCGAGGAGGCGGGCTGGATCGCTGCGGCGCGCGGCAATGGCTACCCCGATCCGGAAAGCCTCTGGCTGCGCGCCGGGGTGCAGCCGCCCGCGCTTGAACGCCTCGCCGAGGCGGATGCCTTCGCCGGTCAGGGGCTGACGCGGCGCGATGCGCTCTGGGCGGTGCGCGCGATCCGGGCGCCCGCGCCGCTGCCGCTCTTCTCCGATCCGCTCGACGGCGAGGGGCTACGCGAGCCGCGCGTGGCCCTGCCGCCGATGCATCTCGGCGAGGAGGTGGTCGAGGATTACGTCGCCTTGCGGCTGACGCTGCGCGCCCATCCGATGGAGCTTCTGCGGCCGCTGATCGCCGGGCTCACGCCGCATCAGCAGCTGACCGAGGCGCCGCCCGGGCGCTGCGCCGTCTGCGGCCTCGTGATCACCCGTCAGCGGCCGGGCACCGCCTCGGGCGTCATCTTCCTGACCCTCGAGGACGAGACCGGCGTTTCGAACATCGTCGTCTGGCCAAAGGTCTATGCGCAGTTCCGTCGTGCAGTGATGGGCGGGCGGCTGCTGCGCGTCACCGGGCGGCTCGAGCGCGAGGGTCTCGTCGTGCATCTGATCGCCGAGCGGATCGAGGATCTCTCGCATCGGCTTTCGGAGCTTGGGCACCCGCTTGACGAGGCGATCGGCGTCACGCGGCCCCAGGCCGACGACGCGCCCCGCCCGCCGCGAGCACCGCCCCGCGCGCGCCATCCGCGCGAACAGGCAAAACGCCTGTTCCCCAGCCGGGATTTCCACTGAGACCTGCCGGCCCGCCGTCAATCCATGTAAAGGCCGCCGTTCACATGGATGACCTCGCCGGTGATGAAGCTCGCGGCCGGCCCCGCCAGGAACAGGATCGCTTGGGCGACCTCCTCGGCGGTTCCGAATCGCGCGAGCGGGGTGGCCGCCCGCAGCGCCGCGCCGCGTTCGGCGAGCAGATCGCGCGTCATCTGCGTTTCGATGATGCCGGGGGAGACGGCGTTGACCCGGACCTGCGGGGCGAGCTCCTGCGCGAGGGAGCGCGTCAGGCTGAGCAGCGCGCCCTTCGTCGCCGCGTAATGCGCATGGCGCGGGCTGCCGCGATGGGCCGCGATCGAGGTCAGGTTCACGATCGCCGCGCCCGGGTTCAGCGCGGGCAGGGCGGTGTGGATGAGATGGAAGATCGCGTCGAGATTGATCTCCATCGTCTCGCGCCAGTCCTGCGCGCTCATCTCGGCAAAGGCGCGGTCGCGGTAGATGCCTGCCGCCGGGATCAGCGCGTCGATGCCGCCAAAGCGCGTGCGGGCCAGCGCCACCAGCGCCGCGGCATTCTCCGGGTCGCGCACGTCCCCGGCGAGCGTCGCGCAACGCCCGGCGCCGATCTGCGCGCAAAGCGCGTCGAGCGCCTCCGCACCGATGTCGCCCAGCACGAGCTTTGCCCCCTGCGCCGCGGCCTGCAGCGCGACGGCCGAGGCGATGGCGCCGGTCGCGCCGGTGATGACGAGGGTCTTGCCCTCGAATCCGTCGGTCATCTCAGTCCTCCCTGATGTCTGTCCCGCGCGAGTCCTGGATCTGCAGGCGCGTGCGGCGGATATGGCTGCGCAGCATCTGCTCGCCTTCCTCGGCATCGCGCCGGCGGATCGCCTCGAGGATCAGCCGGTGCTCGTAATGGATCACCCATTGCCCCTCGCCACCGATCAGCCGGGTATAGGCGCGGCGATAGTGCTGGGTCGTGTTCCAGAACCGCTCGATCATCGCGAGCAGCGTCGGCATCTGTGCGCCGGCGTAGCTCTCGAGGTGGAACTCGCGGTCGAGGCGGAGGAAATCCTCGACCTCGCGCGTGGCGTCGATCGCGTCGACGAGGGCGGCGAGCCGGTCGATCTGTTCTTCCGACAGGTGCGGGATACTTTCGCCAAGCGCGAGCGGCTCGATCCGCTCGCGGATCTTGTAGATCTCGTTGCATTCCGCCGGGTCGATCCGCGCGATCCAGGCGCCGCTGTTGGGCACGAGCGTGATGAGCCCCTGCGTCTCCAGATCCTTCAGCGCCTCGCGCACCGGGATCCGGCTGGTGCCGAAGCGCTCGGCCAGTTCCTCCTGCCGGATCCGCGTGCCCGGGGCATAGACGCCCGACAGAATCGCGCTGCGCAGATCCGCCATGATCGCCGCGCTGAGCGTGGCGCTGTCCTGCTCTTTGCCCGATGTCGACATTCGGCTCCTCCTCTTTCGAATTTGTCTACATCAATGTGTAGGTGAAATGCAATTGTATCCAATGATAAGGCTTTTGCGCGGATTTGCGAGGTAAAATCGCGGAACTTTGCATTTAATGTTGACATATATGTTTTGCGCGCGCCAATAGTGTATCCAATCCAGCTGCCGGGAGGGGTGGCGCAGGATCGAGGGAGGACATATGACTCGGACCGTATCCGCGGCGCGGCGTTTTGCTGCGCCCAGTCAGGAACAGATCGTTCTTGTCGCCATTCTGATTGCGACCGCGATCTTCGCCGTGCTGCTGCCGACGTTTCTGACGCTTGGCAATATCTTCGCGCTCGCCCGCAGCATCTCGATCCTCGGCATCCTGTCGCTCGGCATGGGGATCGTGGTGATCGCGCGCGGCGTCGACCTGTCGCAGATCGCGATCATGGCCTCGACGGCGGGGATCACTGCGGTGATGCTCAACTCCGGCGTGCCGCTGGTGGCCGCGCTTGTCGCGGGGCTTGCCCTGGCGCTCGCGATCGGGGCGCTGAACGGCTTCATGATCGCCTATGTCGAGATCCCCGCGCTGTTCGCCACGCTCGCCTCGGGGCTGCTCGTCGTGGGCGTCACCCGCGCCCTGGTGATGCCGCAGCTGCTCGTCTATCTCAACGATGGCGAGACCTTCGTCGGCAAGCTTGGCGAAAACCTGTCCTGGGGGCTGCCGGTGCCGCTGATCGTCTTTGCCGTGCTGGCGCTCCTCGTACATCTGTTCCTGTCGCATACCACCGTCGGGCGCTTCATCTATGCGCATGGCGACAATGCCGATGCGGCGCGGATGACCGGGATCTCGGTGCGGCCGCTGACCATGCTCGAATATGCGGTCTCGGGGGCGATCGGCTATGTCGGCGGGCTCGTCATGCTCGGCTCGACCAGTCTGATGCATTTGCAGGTCGTCGACAGCACGCTGATCTTCGACGTGATCCTGGTCGTGGTGCTTGGCGGGATCAGCCTCGTCGGCGGGCGCGGTTCGGTCGGCAGCGTGCTGGTCGGAGCGCTGCTGATCGGGGTGCTGCTCAACGGCATGACCATTCTCAATCTCGACACCCAGACGCAGGACATCTGCAAGGGCGTCGTGTTGCTCGCGGCGATCGTGATCGACAGCTTCCTGCATCGCAAGGACGACGAGACCGCGAAACAGGGTGAATGACCCCCGGGAGGAGGGGGTCTCGGAAACGGAGGAGGAAACCATGAGATCGAAACTGACGAAGGGCCTCGCGCTCGGGATGGCACTGGCCGCGGCGGTGATCGCGGCCGCCCCGGCGGGCGCCGAGGGCAAGCCGAACATCCGCGAGAAATGGCGGATGGGCTTCGACGAGAAGATCAAGGGCAAGAAGGTCGCCTGGGTGCCGGTCTGGATGGGCGTGCTCGAATCCGAATGGACCGCGGTGATGAAGGATCAGTTCGCGCGCTACGGCATCGAGTTCGCCATGCGCGACCCGAACTTCAACAACGACGTCGCGCTGCAGGCGGTCACGGCGCTGATCAACGAAAAGCCCGATGTGCTGATCGTGCAGAACAACTCCACCACCGCGCTCGCCTCCGAGCTCAAGCGCGCGATGGAGCAGGGGATCTACGTGGTGCAGGTCAACATGGCCTCGAACACGGTGGGCGACGCCTATGTCGGCGTCGACTGGGTCGACATCGGCCGCCAGATCGCCACCGAGATCGTGCATGACTGTGGTGGCGGCCAGGGCTCCGGCAAGGTCGCGATGATCCAGGGCGAGGCCACGGCGGCCGGCTCCGTCGATCAGCTCAAGGGCGCGATGGAGGTATTTTCCACCGATCCCTCGATCAAGGTGGTGATGTCGCAGCCGGCGAGCTGGGACGCGAACAAGGCCAATCAGCTGGCGACCACCGCGATCCAGCAGAACCCCGATCTCTGTGCGGTCTACGGCTTCTGGGGGCCGATGACGGCGGGCGCCGCGCAGGCGGTGAAAAACGCCGGCATGGAGGGCAAGATCCGGGTCTATGCCTCCTCCGACGGGCAGCGCGGCGACTGCAACCTGGTCGAACAGGGGCTGTTCTCCCGCGCGCTCTCCTATCGCGCCGACATCCAGGGGCAGGCGATCGTGAACGCGGTGCTCGGCCTGCTGCAAAGCGGCGACGCCCCCGGTTCGAAGAACCTCTTCTACTTCTCGAACCAGTATTGGGTGAACGGGCCGCAGGACGCCAAGTTCTGCTACGACGACCCGACGAAGTGATCGCCCCCCCGCGGGCCTGAGCCCGCATCCCCCCGCAAAGACCGAAACGACGCTCCCGGCACCCCGCCGGGAGCCCCACTCCCCGATTGTCCGAGGCCAACATGTCCGTCGCTCGACTCTGGTACAGATATTCCCCGCAGATCCTCATCGGCGAGCTGCTCGAGAAGCGCTGGATGGAGGCCTTCGTCCCCTTCGTCCTGATGCTGATGGTGATCGGCGCCTTCGCGCTGGCGCTGCCCTCGCAGCTGAGCTGGATCAGCCTGCAATACCTGCTGCGCGATTTCGCACCGATCGCGCTCGTCACCTTCGCGATGGCGCTCGCGATCCTGTCCGGGGGCATCGACCTCTCCGTCGGGGCGACTTTCGCGGTGGCGAATTTCGTTGCGATCTATCTGGCCGGCGTGCTGGAATGGCCGATCCCCGCCGCGATCCTCGGCACCCTGGCCTTCGGCGCATTCGCGGGCACGGTGAACGGGTTGCTGATCGCCTATCTGCGCACCCGACCCTTCCTGACCACGATGGTCATGCTGATCATCCTGCGCGCGCTTTATGACAAGCTCATCAATGGCTACACGGTCGAGCTGTCCTCGATCATGATCGAGGATCCGCTCTGGACGATGATGGGTGGCGGCAAGATCCTCGGCCTGCCCTTCGCCGCGATCAGCCTGCTCGTCATCGGCGTGGCGCTGCATTTCTACCTCTCGCGGATCCGCCCGGGCCTGCATCTGATGGCCGTCGGCTCGAGCCGCAAGGCCGCGCGCCATGCCGGCATCCCGGTGCGCCGCGCGATCTTCTCCGCCTATCTGATGTCGGGCCTGCTCTCGTCCTTCGCCGGGGTGATCTATGCCGCGCGGCAGAACAGCGTCGGCACCGGCGTCGGCCAGGGATGGGAGATCACCGCCCTCGCCGCGGTGGTGCTCGGCGGCATCAGCCTCAACGGCGGGCGCGGCTCGATCGCGCGGGCCGCGATGGGCGCGATCGCGATCTTCCTCACCGTGAACGGGCTGGTGCAATCGGGCGTGCATGGCAGCCTGACCTCGGCCACCGTCGGTCTGGTGCTGCTCGTCGCGATGGGCTTCAACGTGAAATGGGCCAAGAACAAGGCCAAGATCACCCAGAAGGTCTATGTCAGCCCGACCTGGGTCGATTTCACCCCCGCGCCCTCGATCGCCGCCGACAGCGGCACCCCCTTCGCCGCGAACGACCGGCTGCAGGAGGTCGAGACCATCGGCCTGAACCAGATCGAGGGGCCCGAGGACGTGATCCTCGACCGTCAGGACCGGCTTTACGCGGTGACCCGCAACGGCTCGATCATCCGCTTCTCGGGGCCGGATTTCGGCACCCGCGAGGAGTTCGCCCGGATCGGCGGGCGCCCGCTCGGCATGGCCTTCGACCGCGACGAGAACCTGATCGTCTGCGTCGCCGGCATGGGGGTCTATGGCGTCACCCCCGAGCGCCGGGTCTACAAGGTCACCGACGAGACGAACCGCAGCTGGCTCTCGATCAAGGACGACTCGCGGCTCTCGCTCGCCGACGACCTCGACATCGCGCCCGACGGGAAGATCTACTTCTCCGAGGCGACGATCCGCTACGACCTGCAGAACTGGGCGCTCGACGGGTTCGAGGGGCGCGGCAACGGGCGGCTGATCTGCCACGATCCGGCCACCGGCACCACGCGCACGATCCTGAAGGACATTGCCTTCCCGAACGGCGTCTGCGTGGCGCATGACGGCCAGTCGATCCTGTTCTGCTCGACCTGGCTGTGCAAGGTCTTCCGCTACTGGATCGCGGGGCCGAAGACCGGCCGGACCGAGGTGGTGATCGACAATCTGCCGGGCTACCCCGACAACATCAACCGCTCCTCGGACGGCAATTACTGGCTCGCCTTCGTCGGTCTGCGCTCGCCGGTCTACGATCTCGCGATGGCCTCGCCCGGGTTCCGCATCCGCATGGTCAAGCGCATCCCGCGCGACGAATGGCTGATCCCGGGGCTGAACTATGGCGCGGTGATCAAGTTCGCCGACAGCGGTGCGGTGCTGGAATCGCTCTGGGATCCGAAGAGCGAGGCGCATCCGACGATCACCTCGATGCGCGAGCACAAGGGCTGGCTCTACATCGGCGGGCTCGAGAACAACCGCATCGGCCGGATCCGTCTGAACGGCGTCGACGAGGGCTGGACCGGCTGGAACTCCTATTGGGGCACGGACGCCCGCAGCGGGCGGAAAGGATAAGCCATGTCTCTGATCGCTGAAATCATCGACCGTCTGTTTCATCCCAACCGCGATCCGCATGCGGTGCCGGTGCTCGACGGTCCGTTCTCGCCCAACCGCCTGCTGGAACAGGCGCAGCCGGTGAGCCCGGTGCTGGAGGGGGCGGATGACTTCCTCGTCCTCGCGGCCGAGGGCGCGCCCGGGTTCCTCGTCTCGGGGCCCGAAGGGCTGGTGAGGCTCGCGCAGGGGGAGCGCAGCCTCTTCGCCGCGACCGAGGCGGCGGCCGGGGCGATGGCCCCGCGCCAGGGAGGCGGGGTGTTCGTCGCGCTCGAGGGGCGCGGGGTGCTCGCGCTCGATGCCGCGGGCCGGGTGCTCTGGCAGGCGGCGCAGGTCGCCGGGCGGCCGCTGCACGCCGTCACCGCGCTCGCCACCGGGCCGGACGGGCGCCTCTATGCCGCCGACGCCTCGCAGACGAACACCGTGAGCGACTGGAAGACCGATCTGATGCAGGCGGGTGCGCCCTCGGGCCGGATCGTCGCGCTTGATCCGGCGACCGGCACGGGCGAGGAGCTGGTCACCGGTCTCGCCTGGCCCGCGGGGGTCTGCGTCAGCGCCGACGGCGGGCAGCTGTGGTTCAGCGAGGCCTGGACGCACCGGCTCTGGTCGCTCGATCTCGCGCGCGGCACGCGGCGGCTCCTCACGCGCAATTTCACCGGCTACCCGGGGCGCATCGTGGCGCAGGGCGCGGGCTTCTGGATGAGCTTCTTCGCGCTGCGCACGGAGCTCACGGAATTCGTCCTCTCCGAACGCGCCTTTTGCGAGCGGATGATGGCGGAGGTGCCGCGCGATCTCTGGATCGGTCCGGCGCTGAATTCGCGCATGGCGCATCTGGCGCCGACGCAGCTTGGCGGCATCAAGAAGCTCGGCATCGAGAAGGCCTGGGCGCCGCCGCGCTCCTACGGGCTCGCCGCGCTGTTCGACGCGCAGGGCGAAGGGGTGGCGAGCTGGCACAGCCGTGTCGGCGGGCCGTTCCACGGCATCACCGCGCTGCGCAGCGCCGGCGGCCGCGTCTTCGCGCTCTCGAAGGGCGAGGGCGTGATCGTCGAGCTGCCGCAAACCGAAACCTGGCTGAGGGAGGACGCCGCATGACCGAGGAGAACCGGACGGAACAGGCGATCGTCGCGCTGCGTGGCGCGACCAAGGTCTATGGCGGGGTGCATGCGCTCGACGGTGTCGATTTCGACGTCCGTCCGGGCGAGATCCACGCCCTGCTCGGCGAGAACGGCGCGGGCAAGTCGACATTGTCGAAGATCCTGTCGGGGGCGGTTCAGCTCAGCTCGGGCAGCTACCTGATCGACGGCAAGCCGGTGGACTTCACCGCACCGGGCGATGCGCTCGCCGCCGGGGTGGCGATGGTCTATCAGGAGACGAGCCTCGTGCCCTCGATGACCGTGGCGCAGAACATGCAGCTCGGCATGGAGAAGCTCTTCACCCGTTACCGTGGCATCAACATCGCCGCGCAGCAGGCGTTGCAATCGCTCAACTTCGACGTCGATCCGCTGGCGCTGATCGAACAGCTCGGCACCGCGAAACGGCAGATGGTCGAGATCGCGCGCGCCGTGCTGCACGATGCCCGCGTCATCATCTTCGACGAGCCGACCGCGAGCCTCACCCCGGAGGAGATCCAGTATCTCTTCCACCTGATGCGGCGGCTGCGCGAGAGCGGGGTGGGGATCGTCTTCATCAGCCACGCGCTCGAGGAGGCGCTGCAGCTGGCCGACCGGATCACCGTGTTGCGCGACGGCAAGCTGATCCGCACCTGCCCGGCGCAGGAGCTCGACCGCGAGGGGGTGGTGAAGCTGATGGTCGGGCGCGAGGTCGCCGCGGCCGAGGCGCGCATCGCCCATCACGCCCCGGGGCACCGGCGCGAAAAGGTGCTTTCGGTCGAGAATGTGACGATGGGCTCGATCGTGAAGAACATGTCCTTCTCGGCCTTCGCGGGCGAGGTTGTGGGGATCGCGGGGCTCGTCGGCTCGGGCCGGACCGAGGCGGCGAAGATCGTCTCGGGCGCGCTCAAGCGCAACTTCCTGCGCGGCGGCATGGTCTATCTGCGCGGCAGGCCGGTGCGCTACGACGTGCCGCGCCAGGCGATCCGCGACGGCATCGTCTACATCACCGAGGACCGCAAGCTGAACGGTTTCTTCGAGACGATGAATGTCGACGACAACATCTATCTCGGCAAGCTGACGCGGCCCGGGGGTTTCAGCTTCCTGTTCTCGCGCGCCGAGCGCAAGCGCGTCGCCGATCTCTGGGTGAAGAAGCTCAACATCGCCGCACTGCGCCGCAGCCTGAAGATCATCGAATATTCCGGTGGCAATCAGCAGAAGGTCGTGGTCGCCAAGGCGCTGGTGCAGGAGCCCTCGATCATCTTCTTCGACGAGCCGACGCGCGGTGTCGACGTCGGCGCGATCCCGCAGATCCACGCGGCGATCCGCGAGCTGGCGGCCGAGGGAAAGGCGGTGGTGGTGATCTCCTCCTACCTGCCCGAGATCCTCGCGGTGTCCGACCGCATCCTCGTCGCCCGCGCGGGGCGCATCGTCGAGGAAATGTCCGCGGCCGAGGCGACGGAGGACAAGATCCTCTTCGCGGCGATCCACTGAGGGGGCGGTGATGACGAGACCCGTTCCCTCCGGCATGCCCGGGCTGCGCGGCACCGATCACATCGGCTTCACCGTGCCCGACCTCGATCAGGCGGTGGATTTCTTCTGCCGGGTGATCGGCTGCGAGAAGATCTACGAGCTTGGCCCCTTCCGCTCCGACGACGACTGGATGGCGGTGCAGCTGAACGTCGATCCGCGCACGGTGATGCGCCGGCTCGCGCTGCTGCGCTGTGGCCATGGCAGCAATTTCGAGGTGTTCCAGTACGAGGCCCCCGATCAGGTGACCCGCCCCCCGCGCAACAGCGACATCGGCGGCCATCACCTCGCCTTCTACGTCGACGATTTCGACGCGGCCCTCGCGCATCTGCGCGACAGCGGCGTCACGATCTGCGGCACGCCGGTCTTCCGCACCGAGGGGCCGAGCGGCGGACAAAGCTGGATCTATTTCCTGACCCCCTGGGGAATGCAGTGCGAACTCGTCAGCTTCCCGGGCGGCAAGGCCTACGAAAAAACCGCCGCGCGCCATCTGTGGCATCCGGCCCATCCCGAGGCATGACATGACCAGAGCTTCCGATCTTCCGACCCAGGACTTCCGCGGACGCACCGCGCTCGTGACCGGCGCCGCAAGCGGCCTTGGCCGCGCGATGGCCGAGGCCCTCGCCCGCGCCGGTGCCGATCTCGTGCTGTTCGATCTCGACGATGCCGGCAGCCGCGCGCTGGCAGAGGAGCTTTCCGCGGCGCATGGCGTGCGCGCTGCCGCCTGCGCCGGCTCCGTCGCCGACGAGGTCGACGTGGCCCGCGCCTGTGCCGCGGCCCGCGCGCTCACCGGGCGGCTCGACATCGTGATGAACAACGCCGGCATCGGGGCGAACCATCCCTCGCTCGATCTTGCCCCCGCGCTCTGGCGCCGGGCGATCGACGTCAACCTGACCGGGGTCTTCCTCGTGGCGCAGGCCGCGGGGCGGATCATGGCGGAGCAGGGCGGCGGGGTGATCGTCAACACCGCCTCGATGTATGGCGTGGTCGCCGCGCCCGAGCGGGCCGCCTATTGCGCCGCCAAGGCCGGGGTGGTGGCGCTGACCAAGGTGCTCGCGATCGAATGGGCGGCGCAGGGGATCCGGGTGAACGCGATCGGCCCGGGCTATGTCGAGACCGCGCTGACCGGCCGGATGGCGGCCGAGGGGCGGCTCGATCTCGAGGCGCTGCGCGCGCGGGTGCCCGCCGGACGTCTCGGCACGCCCGGGGAGATGGCGGCCGCTGCGCTGTTCCTCGCCTCCGACGCCGCCGCCTATATCACCGGCCAGACCCTCGTCGCCGACGGCGGCTGGTCGGCCTACGGCTATCTCTGAGCCGCGCCAGCGGCCCGTTCGTTTGCCCCCGATCGTTTTCCGAGGACATCATGCCTGACTTCATCGACCTCAGCCCCGCCGCCCCCTGGCGCGAATTGCGCGTCACCGCGCAGGATGCCGCCGCCCTCGATCCGAAGACCGGACGCACGATGCTTGCCCAGATGGCGCTGATCCGCGCCTTCGAGGAAAAGGTGCTCGATCTCGCGGCGCAGGGGCTCGTGCATGGCCCGGCGCATTCCGCGATCGGGCAGGAGGGCGGGGCGGTCGGCTCGGCCCTCGCGATGCGGCCGGGCGACGAGGTGAACGGCTCGCACCGGGCGCATCACCAGTTCCTCGCCAAGGCGCTCGCCCATGTCGCGCAGACGGGGATCGACCCGGAACAGCCCTTCGAGCCGCAGATCCGCGATCTCGCGAAGAAGACCCTCGCCGAGATCCTCGGTCTCGCGCAGGGCTTTTGCAAGGGGCGCGGCGGTTCGATGCACCTGCGCTGGGCGGAGGCGGGCAATCTCGGCACCAATGCGATCGTCGGCGGCGGCGTGCCGATGGCGGCGGGCGCGGCCTGGGCGCATCGGCGCGCGGGCCGCGGGGCGGTCGTCTACAGCTATTTCGGCGACGGCGCGACGAATATCGGCTCGGTTCTCGAGACGATGAACCTCGCCGCCGCCTGGAAACTGCCGATCTGCTTCTTCATCGAGAACAACCGCTATGCCGTCTCGACCCATGTCGAGGAGGTCACCGCCGAGACGCGGCTTTCGGCGCGTGGCCTCGCCTTCGGCATTCCCGCGCTCAAGGTCGACGGGATGGATGCGCTCGCGGTCTATCTGGCCGCGCAGGAGGCGAACCGGATCCTGCGCGCGGGCGAGGGGCCGGTGATCATCGAGGCCGATCTCTACCGCTATTTTCACCAGAATGGCGCGTTGCCCGGCTCCGCCTTCGGCTATCGCACGAAGGAGGAGGAGGCCGAATGGCGCGCTCGCGACCCGATCGAGGCGCTGGGCCGGCTGCTCGCCGGGCGGCAGATCCTCGGCGACGCGGGCATCGCCGGGCTGCGTGAGCGGTCGGTGGCGCTGATGGAGGAGGTCGCGGCCGAGCTGATCGAGACCGCCGAGGGGCGCAGGCGGATCATCCCCGCGCTCTGGCCGGAGGAAAGCTTCCGCGACTACGGGCTGCGCGGCGATCTGTCGGAGATGGCGGGGGCGCGCTACCTCGAGCAGCAGGCCTTCCCCGGCGAGATCGCCCAGGGCGCGAAATTCATCGACCTCGTCGCGGATGTTATGGAACGCCGGATGGCCACGGATGAGCGTATCGTGGTGATGGGCGAGGACGTGCACCGGCTGAAGGGCGGCACCAATGGCGCGACCCGGGGGCTGTCGCAGGCCTATCCCGACCGCTGCCTCGGCACGCCGATCTCGGAGAACGCCTTCACCGGCGTCGCGGCCGGGATGGCGGCCGACGGCCGGGTGCGCCCGGTGATCGAGTTCATGTATCCCGATTTCATGTGGGTCGCGGCGGATCAGGTCTTCAACCAGATCGGCAAGTTCCGCCACATGTTCGGCGGCGAAAGCCCGATGCCGCTCGTGCTGCGCACCAAGGTGGCGATGGGTACGGGCTATGGCTCACAGCATTCGATGGACCCGGCGGGGATCTTCGCCACCGCGCCCGGCTGGCGCATCGTCGCCCCCTCGACGCCTTATGACTATGTCGGGCTGATGAATTCCGCGCTGATGTGCGACGACCCGGTGCTGGTGATCGAACATGTCGATCTTTACAATTCCAAAGGCCCGGCCCCGGTCGGCGATCTGGATTACTGCATTCCGCTCGGCCGGGCGAAAGTGGTGCGCCCGGGCACGAAGCTGACGATCCTCACCTATCTGGCGATGGTGGAAAAGACCCGCGCGGTCGTCGAGGAGCTCGGCGTCGATGCCGAGATCGTGGATCTGCGCTCGCTCGACCGGGCCGGTCTCGACTGGGAGACGATCGAGGCCTCGGTGCGCAAGACCAACAACGTGCTGATCGTCGAGCAAGGTGCGCTCGGCACCTCCTATGGCGGGATGCTCGCCGACGAGGTGCAACGCCGGCTGTTCGACTGGCTCGACCAGCCGGTGCTGCGGGTGACCGGGGGCGAGGCCTCGCCCTCGATCTCGAAGGCGCTCGAGACGGCGGCCTGCGCGCGCCCGGCAGATGTCGCGGCGGGGATCGCGGCGGCGATGGCGGGTCAGGGCCTGCCGCTGGCGCAGTGACGCGCGGTGAACCGGGGAGACAGAGAATGACGACCGAGATTGTGCTGCCTTCGCTTTCGGCGGGGATGGAAGATGCGGTGATCGCGAAATGGCTGGTGCATCCGGGGGACCGGGTGGAGCCGGGTCAGGTGCTGGCGGAAGTCGAGACCGACAAGGCGACGATGGAACTCGAGGCCGCGGAGGCGGGGGTCGTCGGGCGGCTGAACGTCGCCACGGGCCAGCGGGCCGATGTGGGTGCTGTGCTGGCGCTCCTTCTGGCCGAGGGTGAGGCGCTGCCCGAGGCCGCTCCGCCCGCAGCCCCGGCATCGGCCGAGCAGGCGCCCGCCCCGCACCCGCCCGTGCCGGACCTGCCGGGCGAGCGGCGTCACCCGGCCTCGCCGCTTGCACGGCGGATGGCGGCACAGGCGGGGCTGGACCTTGCCGGGGCGCAGGGCAGCGGCCCGAAGGGGCGTATCGTGAAGATCGACGTCGAACGGCTGCGCGCCGCCTCCCCCGCGGTGGCGCCGTCGCCCGTCGCTCCGGCGGGGGTGCAGGACATCCCCGCGGGGATCGGCGCGCATGAGGTGCTGCCGGTCTCGACCATGCGCCGCACCATCGCGCGCCGCCTCGTCGAGGCGAAACAGCGGATCCCGCATTTCTATCTTTCGTCCGATTGCGAGATCGACGCGCTGCTGGCCCTGCGCGCGCAGCTCAACGAGGGGCGCGCCGCCGATACGCGGATCTCGGTCAACGACCTGATCGTCAAGGCGGCCGCGCTGGCCCTGCGCGCAGTGCCTGCGGCGAATGTGATCTGGAATGGCGCGGAGATCCTGCAGCTTCATGACGTCGACATCTCGGTCGCGGTCGCGACCGAAGGCGGGCTGATGACGCCGATCCTGCGCGGCGCCGACCGGATGAGCCTCGGCACGCTGTCGGGCGAGATGCGCGCACTCGCCGCCCGGGCCCGTGCGGGGCGGCTGAAACCCGAGGAATATCAGGGCGGCGGCTTCTCGGTCTCCAATCTCGGCATGTATGGGGTGAAGAGCTTCTCCGCGATCATCAACCCGCCGCAAAGCTGCATCCTCGCGGTCGGCGCGGCGGAGCGCCGCCCGGTCGGGCGGGGTGAGCAGATCGTGCTGGCCGAGGTGATGAGCCTGACCCTTTCGGTCGATCACCGCTCGGTCGACGGCGCGCTTGGCGCCGAACTGCTCGCCGCGATCAAGGTGGGGATCGAGCAGCCGCTCGGCCTGCTGCTCTGAGGGAGGGCATAGGATGTCTCAAAGCTTCGACATGATCGTGATCGGCGCGGGGCCCGGGGGCTATGTCGCCGCGATCCGGGGCGCGCAGCTGGGGCTGAAGGTCGCCGTCGTCGAACGCGAGCATCTGGGGGGCATCTGCCTGAACTGGGGCTGCATCCCGACCAAGGCGCTCCTGCGCTCGGCCGAGGTCTTCCACCTGATGCATCGCGCGAAGGAATTCGGGCTGAAGGCCGAGGGCCTCGGCTATGACCTCGACGCGGTCGTGGCGCGTTCGCGCGGGGTGGCGAAGCAGCTGTCCGGCGGCGTCGCCCATCTTTTGAAGAAGAACAAGGTCACCGTGGTGATGGGCGAGGCCACGCTGCCGAAACCCGGCCTCGTCTCGGTGAAGACCGAAAAGGGCAGCGAGGAGCTTACTGCGAAGGCGATCGTCCTCGCCACCGGCGCGCGGGCGCGCACGCTTCCGGGGCTCGAGGCGGACGGCGATCTCGTCTGGAGCTACAAGCACGCGCTGGTGCCGAAGCGCATGCCGAAGAAACTCCTCGTGATCGGCTCGGGTGCGATCGGCATCGAATTTGCGAGCTTCTTCAACACGCTCGGCGCCGAGACGACGGTCGTCGAGGTGATGGATCGGGTGCTGCCGGTCGAGGATGCGGAGATCTCCGCCTTCGCCAAGAAGGCCTTCGTGAAGCAGGGGATGAAGATCCTCGAAAAGACCACGGTGAAGAAACTTGACCGCAAGCCGGGCAAGGTCGTCGCGCATCTCGAGGATGCCAAGGGCACCACCACCGCGGAATTCGACACGGTGATCTCGGCCGTCGGCATCGTCGGCAATGTCGAGGGGCTGGGCCTCGAGGCGCTTGGCGTGAAGATCGACCGCACCCATGTGGTGGTCGACGCATTCTGCCGCACCGGGGTGGCGGGGCTTTACGCGATCGGCGACATCGCCGGCGCGCCCTGGCTCGCGCATAAGGCGTCGCACGAGGGGGTGATGGTGGCCGAGCTGATCGCGGGCAAGCACGCCCATCCGATCAAGCCGGGCTCGATCGCCGGCTGCACCTATTGCCATCCGCAGGTCGCCTCGGTGGGGATGACCGAGGCGAAGGCGAAGGAGGCGGGCTATGACGTCAAGGTCGGTCGCTTCCCCTTCATCGGCAATGGCAAGGCGATTGCCTTGGGCGAGCCCGAGGGGCTGGTGAAGACGGTGTTCGACGCGAAGACCGGCGAGCTTTTGGGCGCGCATATGGTCGGCGCCGAGGTGACCGAGCTCATTCAGGGCTATGTCGTCGGGCGCCAGCTCGAGACGACCGAGGAAGACCTGATGCAGACTGTCTTCCCGCATCCGACGCTGAGCGAGATGATGCACGAGGCGGTGCTCGACGCTTACGGGCGGGCCATCCATATGTGACCGCAGCATCTGTTCATGCTGCCGTAAGCGGGAAAAGGGCGCTCGATTCCGGGGGTATGACTTCGTTGACAGGCATGCAGCCACAGGAAAAGACCCGCCGAAGCGGGTCTTTCGGGGCGCTTGCGGTCAGATCGCGCGGTCGATGCCGTCGGGGCCGATCACGCGGCTCGGCAGGCCGATCTTGCCCAGACGCTCGAGGAAGGGGCGGGCGGGCAGCTCCTCGACATTGGCCATCCGGCGCACGTCCCAGGTGCCCTCGGCCACCATCATCGCTGCGGCCACCGCCGGCACGCCCGCGGTGTAGGAGATGCCCTGCGAACCGACCTCCTCATAGGCCTCCTTGTGATCGGCGACGTTGTAGACGAAGACCTCGACCTCCTGGCCGTCCTTCAGCCCCTTGACGTAATCGCCGATGCAGGTCTTGCCGGTGTAGGTCGGGGCAAGGCTCGCGGGATCGGGCAGCACCGCCTTCACCAGTTTCAGCGGCACGACCTCGAGCCCCTCGGCGGTTTTCACCGGCTGTTCCGACAGCAAGCCGAGGTTCTTCAGCACGGTGAAGACGTTGATGTAGTGATCGCCGAAGCCCATCCAGAAGCGCACGTCGGCCTGCGGATAATTGGCCGAGAGCGAATGCACCTCGTCATGACCCGAAAGGTAGGCCTTCTGCTTGCCCACGACGGGCAGATCCCATTCCTTGCCCACCTCGAACATGGCGTTTTCCTGCCATTTGCCGCCCTGCCAGGAATAGACCGTGCCGGTGAATTCGCGGAAGTTGATCTCCGGGTCGAAGTTCGTCGCGAAATAGCGGCCATGCGAGCCCGCGTTGATGTCGACGATGTCGATCGCGGTGACGGTGTCGAGATATTCGTCGGCGGCGAAACGCACATAGGCGTTCACCACGCCCGGGTCGAAGCCGGCGCCGAGGATCGCGGTCACGCCCTTCTCGGCGCAGAGATCGCGCTTCTTCCACTCGTAATTGCCATACCACGGCGGCGTCTCGCAGATCTTCGCCGGGTCTTCGTGGATCGCGGTGTCGATATAGGCGACACCCGTCTCGATGCAGGCATCCATCACCGTCATGTTGACGAAGGAGGAGCCGACGTTGATGACGATCTCGACGCCGGTCTTGCGGATCAGCGCGGCGACGGCAGTGCTGTCCATCGCGTCGACGGCATGTCCCTCGAACGTGCCCGGCACTTTCATCGCGCCCTTCGCGTGGACCGAGGCAATGATCGCGTCGCATTTCGCCTTCGTGCGCGAGGCGATGTGCAGGTCACCCAGGATGTCGTTCGACTGCGCGCATTTGTGGGCGACCACTTGCGCCACACCGCCGGCACCGATGATGAGCACGTTCTTTTTCACTTCAGCTGGCTCCTTTCACGAGCAAGGGGAAGGGGGGCGTCTCGGCCCCTCAGGACAATGAGGAGGCGTAATCCTCATAGGTGAATTCGCGGATCAGCTCGACCGTGCCATCGGCGCGGCGGATCGCGATCGAGGGCATATTGACGCCGTTGAACCAGTTCTTCTTGACCATCGTGTAGCCGGCGGCGTCGCGCACGGAAATGCGGTCGCCGATCTGCAGCGGCGCGGGAAAGCGCGCCTCGCCGAAGATGTCGCCGGCAAGGCAGCTTTTCCCCGCGATCTGATAGGGAAAATCGCCGTCCTGCGGGAGTTTCGCAGATTCCCGATAAATCAGAAGGTCGAGCATATGCGCCTCGATCGAGCTGTCGACGATGGCGATCTGTTTCTCGTTTTCCAGAAGATCGAGAACAGAAACCTCGAGCGTGGTCGATTGGGTGATCGAGGCCTCGCCGGGTTCGAGATAGACCTGCACGCCGAAACGCTCGGAAAACGCCTTGAGCCGCGCGGCCAGTTCCTCGATCGGGTACTCCGCGCCGGTGAAGTGGATGCCACCGCCAAGGCTGACCCAATCGAGCTTTTCCAGAAGCGGCGCGAATTCCGCCTCGATCCGGCCGAGCTGCATGTCGAAGAGATCGAAATCGCGGTTCTCGCAATTGTAATGGATCATCACGCCGGAGATCAGATCGGCGATGCCAAGGAGTTTGGTCACATCCCATTCGCCCAGCCGCGAGAACGGCCGCGCCGGGTCGGCGAGGTCGAAGCCGGAGGTCGAGAACCGCGGGTTCAGCCGCACGCCGCGCTTGATGCCCGCCGATTGTGCCTCGAAGCGGGTGAGCTGGCCCACGGTGTTGAAGATGATCTTGTCGGCATAGCCGCAGGCCTCGTCGATCTCGCGATCCGACCAGGCGACGGAATAGGCGTGGGTCTCCTTGCCGAACTTCTCGCGCCCGAGCCGCAGCTCGAAGAGCGAGGACGAGGTCGTGCCGTCCATATACGGGCGCATGATGTCGAAGGCGGACCAGGTTGCGAAGCATTTCAGCGCCAGAAGCGCCTTCGCCCCGGAGGCCTCGCGCAGGGCGGCGATCTTGCGCATGTTCTCGAGGAGACGCGCTTCGTCGATCAGGTAGAAGGGTGTCGGGATCATGTGCCCCCCCAAGCGGCAAAGTGAAGCCGCGATATAGGCCCCCCGCCCCTTGATCGCAAGGGAAACTCAGTCCACGCGCAGCGCGTCCTTCGCTACCGCCAGAGTGTAACCCTTGCGTGAAATATTCCTGACGAGGAGTTCGGAGACGAGCGCATTGCCAAGCGCATCGCGCAACCGCTTGATGCGGGTGGCGCCGGCGGCCTCGTCGCAATCGGCCTCCGCCTTGCCCGAGATCACCGCCTCGATCTGCGCACCGGTGAGGATCTCGTCATCCATCCGCGCCTCGGCCAGCACGGCGAGCGTCTCGATCGCGGCGGGGGTGAGGGAGAAGGCCATGTCGTTCAGCATCACAGCATTCTCGCCGCGCAGGATCCGCAGGCTTTGCACCTCGATGCCGGAGCGGACGATTTCGGTCATTCGCCGGTTGAGCCCGACGACGGTGAGCAAAAGCACCAGCGCCGCCACCATCAGCGCAGTGGCAAAGACGAGCAGGATGAAGATGATGATCCGATAGGAGGAGAGCACCTCGGCAAAGGCGGTACCCGACTGGCCGAGCACTTCGAGCAGGCGCAGCTGCGTCGGATCGGTCAGTGCGTCGTTCTGCACGAAGATCTGCTCGACCCGGTCGTTGAACGCCCCGGCATCGGGCAGCGCCAGGAACAGAAGCGCCGCCGCCAGCCCGAGGATCGCCGTGATCGCGACAACGCCCCAGAGCGCCGCGCGCGATCCCGCCCGCAGCCCCTCAGTAACGGAGGAAGAATTGTCCGGCACTGGCTTTCCTTTTGTCGAGTCCTTCGGGCCCGAAAATGGAGACGATGTTCAGAAGCGTCCAGCCACCGCGTGCAAGGCGTGGGGCCAATGCGCGGGCAGCCGCCTGTTTCGTGCAGGCATTGTCGGGGATCTGCGCGACGCCATAATGCAGGCGCAGCGGGTTGTCCTGCTTCGCCTTGTAATCGGCGAAACACTGGGCCTGCGCCGGGGCGGCGGCCAGAAGGGCAAGGGCGAGGAGCGCATGTTTCATCATGCCCCGAGGCTGCGCGGGCGCGCGATGTTATGCAATAGCCAAAAGGAGTTGCGGGGCCTGCTATCGGATAACAGGGGGCTGTTATTGCGTGGCGGAAGGGGCCGGGGCGAGGGTGGCCTCATCGAAATGCATCGGGCCCCGCCCACCGCCTCAGCAAAGGAAACCGCCATGACCGGCTCGCTCCGTACCCGCCTCACCGCCGCCACCACCGCGGCCGCCCTCGCGCTGGGCAGCCTCACGCTGGGGGCGACCCCGGCCGCCGCGCGCAGCAACGATCAGACGCTCGGCTGGATTCTCGGCATCGGTGCCGCCGCCGTGCTGCTCCATGAACTCGACAAGGAGAACAGCAAGAAGAAGGTGCAGACGATCACTCCGGTGCCGCCGCGCGATCCCTGGCGCCACGATGACCATCGCGACGACTGGCGCCGCGACTCGCGCCTCGAGGTGCCGAACCGCTGCCTGATCGACGTGCGCACCGCGAACGGGCGTCGGCAGGTTGTCTCCGCCAGCTGCGCCGAGCGCGAGATGCGCCGCGCCGATCTGCCGCGCGCCTGCGCCTTCGACCTGATCACCGACTACGGTCGGCGCGAGCGCGTCTATGGCCGCAACTGCCTCGAGGACCGGGGCTATCGGATCAGCCGCTATTGAAGGGGGCAGGCCCGAACGGGCAGGGAAGGGCGGGGGCAATCCCGCCCTTTTTCATTGCGGCAGGGGGCCGGAGCGGGCAGAGAAAAGGGATGACACAGTCCCCTGATTATTCCTTCGAGCTGGCGGCGCAGGCGCGCGGCCTTTTGCGCGTGGCCGGCACCGATGAGGTCGGCCGCGGTCCGCTCTGTGGCCCGGTCACGGCGGCGGCAGTGGTGCTCGACCCCGCGCGCATCCCCGCCGGGCTGAACGATTCGAAAAAGCTCAGCGCGAAGCGGCGCGCCGAACTGGCCGCCGAGATCATGGCCTGCGCCGACTGGTGCGTCGCCCATGCCACGGTCGAGGAGATCGACGCGCTGAATATCCTGCGGGCCAGCCATCTTGCGATGTGCCGTGCCGTGGCCGGGCTGCGGCTTGCGCCCGATCATGTGCTTGTCGATGGCAACCGCCTGCCGCGCGATCTCGGCCTTTCGGCGGAGGCGCTGGTGAAGGGCGACGGGCGTTCCGTCTCGATCGCGGCGGCCTCGATCCTGGCGAAAGAGGCGCGCGATGCGCTGATGGTGGATTTGGCGCAACAATACCCCGGCTATGGCTGGGAGAAGAACGCCGGATACCCGACAAGGGATCATCTGGAGGCGCTCCTAAATCTTGGTGTGACCCCCGTTCATAGGCGTTCATTCAAGCCCGTGCACAATATCTTGTGCCAAGACAAATCTGTAAGTGCTTGATTCAAAAAAGAATTTGACGGCGAATCGCCTTTGACTCATGTTTGACCTCACGAGATCGGCACAAGCCGGCAGCAATCGGGCACCCCTCAGCGGGCAGAACCGGGCAGAACGAGGCAGTGATGACAAAGACCACGACGCGGGGGCCGCAGCCGGCCTTGCCGCTCAACCAGATACTTGCAGGCGACTGCATCGAAGTGATGAACGCCTTGCCGGAGGCAAGCGTCGATCTGATCTTTGCCGACCCGCCCTATAACCTGCAGCTGCGCGGGGATCTGCACCGCCCCGACAATTCCAAGGTCGATGCCGTCGACGACGCGTGGGACCAGTTCGGCTCCTTCGACCATTACGACCAGTTCACCCGCGACTGGCTTGCCGCCGCGCGCCGGATCCTCAAGCCGAATGGCGCGATCTGGGTGATCGGTTCCTATCACAACGTCTTCCGCCTCGGCGCCGAGCTGCAGAACCAGGGTTACTGGATCCTCAACGACGTGGTCTGGCGCAAGTCGAACCCGATGCCGAACTTCCGCGGCAAGCGGCTGACCAACGCGCATGAGACGCTGATCTGGGCCTCGAAGGGGGAGGGGGCGAAATACACCTTCAACTATGAGGCACTGAAGGCGCTGAACGAGGGCGTGCAGATGCGCTCCGACTGGGTGCTGCCGATCTGCACCGGCAATGAGCGGCTGAAGGACGACGCCGGCGAAAAGGCGCATCCGACGCAAAAGCCCGAGGCGCTGCTTCACCGCATCATCCTTGGCACGACGAACCCGGGCGATGTCGTGCTCGACCCGTTCTTCGGCACCGGCACCACGGGTGCGGTGGCCAAGATGCTCGGCCGCGACTACATCGGCATCGAGCGCGAGGAGACCTATCGCCTCGCCGCGCGCAAGCGCCTCGAGAAGGTGCGCAAGTTCGACAAGGAAGCGCTCGAGACGACCACCTCGAAACGCGCCGAGCCGCGCGTGCCCTTCGGCCAGCTGGTCGAACGCGGCATGCTGCGCCCGGGCGAGGAGCTTTACTCCATCGGCAACCGCTTCAAGGCCAAGGTGCGCGCCGATGGCACGCTCGTCGGCAATGACGTGAAGGGCTCGATCCACCAGGTGGGCGCCCATCTCGAAGGCGCGCCGAGCTGCAACGGCTGGACCTACTGGCATTTCAAGCGCGAGGGGAAACTCGTGCCGATCGACCTCCTGCGCCAGCAGATCCGCGCCGAGATGAACTGATCCGATAACACGGTTACCGCCGGTGCCTGGGTCCGCCCCGGGCACGACCTTGCCCCGCCGTTCGCTCGGCGGGGTCTTTTCCGTTCGCCTTGGTGGAGACGTGAGGGGCTCAGCTCGTTTCGAGAAGCGCGCGTAATTCGCGCAGGATCGGCAGGGCCGTGCGCACCTTTTCCGGCCCGATCGTGCGCACGATATCGGCGATCACCGGCATGAAGCCCGCCAGCGCCGCATCGCGCGCCTGCCGCCCCGCCGGCGAGATCGAGACGAATTTGCGCCGCGCGTCGTCCCAGTCGGGGCGGATATGGATATGCCCCGCCCATTCCAGCTTCGAGAGCGTGTTTGTCATCGCGCCGCGGGTGACGTGGAAGGTCGCGGCAAGCTGCGCCGGGGTGCGCTCCTCGCCGAAATGCGCGAGGTGGTTGAGGACGGAGAAATGCGAGATCTCCATCCCCTTCGGCAGCGCCCGGCTCACCACGTTGCGCGCAAGCTGATCGGCCATGAAGACCTCGGCGAAAAGCGCGGCGGCGATGGCGTCGGACCCGTCGTTCATTCCGCCTCCCCGGGGCCCGTGAACTCCCGGTCATGCAAGAGCGAGGGCACCCGCGCACGGGCCTTCGCCACGCGCGCAAGGTCGATCTCGACGAGCGTCACCCCGGGGTCGGAGCCGCCGTCGGCAAGCACCTCGCCCCAGGGCGCAACGGCGAGGCTGTGCCCCCAGGTCCGCCGCGGCCGCCCGCCATGCGCGGCATGCGCGCCGCATTGCGCCGGGGCGAGCACGAAGCTCGTGTTCTCGATCGCGCGGGCGCGGATCAGGCTTTCCCAATGCGCGGCGCCGGTGGTGTCGTTGAAGGCCGCGGGCAGCGTCAGGATCTGCGCGCCGCCCTGCGCCAGACGCCGGAACAGATGCGGAAAGCGCAGATCGTAGCAGACCGCCATGCCGATCTTCGCGAAACCGGCGTCGGCGACGACCGCCCGCGCGCCGGGGCGATAGCCCTCCGATTCGCGGTATTTCTCGGTCTCCGACACGTCGACGTCGAACATGTGGATCTTGTCATACCGCGCGACGATCTGCCCCTTCGGCCCGATCAGGAAGGAACGGTTGGCAAAGCGGCCGTCGGCGTCGCCCGTCTTCAGCCCGAGCGAGCCGATCAGCAGCCAGATGCCAAGCTCGTCGGTCAGCGCGCGCAGCTCGGCCAGCGTCGGATCGTCTTCCTCGAGGCAGAGAACCTCGTTCTGCCAGCCCCGGTCCGAGGACAGCAGATTGGTGCATTCGGGGGTGAGCACGAAGCCCGCCCCCGCGCCCGCCGCCTCGCGGATGAAGGCCTCGGTCACCGGCAGGTTGCGGGCCGGATCGTCGCTGACATTGAGCTGAACCAGAGCCGTTTTCATCGGTCAGTCAGCCAACATCGCGTCAAGCTTGCCCGCCGCGTCGAGCGCGTGGATATCGTCGCAGCCGCCGACGCCGACCCCGTCGATGAAGATCTGCGGCACGGTGCGGCGCCCGTTCGCGCGCGCCATCATCGCCTGCCGCTGCGCCGGGTCGGCACCGACGTCGGTTTCCTCGAAGGCAACGCCCTTGCGGGACAGCAGCGCCTTCGCGGCGATGCAATAGGGGCAGGTGCGGGTGGTATAGATCTCGACGCGTTTCATGGTGATCCCTTTCGTCCGGCGACTTTACAGGGATTTAGGCACCTTTCGCAACGCGCGCCAGCGCAAGCACATTGACGCGGCGCGCCCCGGCGGCCAGCGCCGCCTCCGTCGCCGCGGCGAAGGTCGCCCCCGAGGTCATCACGTCGTCGACGATCAGCAGATCACGCCCCCGGAGCGCCTCCGCCCGGCGCGGGGTGATGCGGATCGCCCCCTCGAGATTGGCAAAGCGCTCCTCGCGCGAGCGGCCCTCCTGGCTCGGCGTCGCGCGAGGGCGCTCGAAGAGGTCGGGGATATGCGCGAGCCCGGCGCGTTTCGCCACCTGCTGCGAGAGCAGCGCGGACTGGTTGAACTTGCGCTTGATCAGGCGCAGCCGGTGCAACGGGATCGGCGCGATCACCATCCCCGGTTCGAGCAGGGGCGCGGCGGTCTGCGCGAGCCATTGCCCCATCGGCCCGACGAGATCGAGCCGGTCGCCATGTTTGAGCGCGAGCACCATCTGCCGCCCGGCCCCGCCATAGACGAAGGTCGCCCGCCCGCGCGACCAGTTGCGCGGTTGCGCAAGGCAGTCGTCGCAGCGCTGGGCGCCCTCCCCCGCGCCATCGCCCGGCAGCGGTGCGCCGCAACATTCGCAGGCGAGCCCGGCGATGAACTGGGTGTCGCGCCAGCAGGCGCCGCAAAGGCCGAAATCGCTGCTCACCGCCTCGCCGCAGGCGATGCAGCGCGGCGGGAAGACGGTCTGCACGAGGCCGGCGGTCGAGCTGCGGATCCCCGCTAGCATCGCCCCGCGAAGCGCCGTAAGGTCCAGCCCCATCATGAGCACTCCACCCCGCCTGACCGACCGAGACGCGCTGCTCCGCCATCGGAGCCGCGCAAAAGCCACCGAACCCGCCCTGTTCCTGCACGAGGATGCGGCGATCGAACTCGAGGAAAGACTGAACGAGGTTAACAGAAGGTTTACGAACCCCGCCCTCGTGACGAATTTTCCCGATCCGTGGCTGCCGGTCCTGCCCGGGGCCAGGGTGGTGGCGGATGACGATCTCCTCGATCTCGAGGAGGGGGCGCATGATCTCGTCGTCCATGCGATGTGCCTGCATTGGGCGAATGACCCGGTGGGCCAGATCGTGCAGGCGGCGCGCGCGCTGCGCCCCGACGGGCTTTTCGTGGCGGTGATGTTCGGCGGCCAGACGCTCGCCGAGCTGCGCGCGGTGCTCGCCGAGGCGGAGATCGCGGTGACCGGCGGGCTCAGCCCGCGGGTGCTGCCGATGGGCGAGATCCGTGATCTCGGTGCGCTGTTGCAGCGCGCGGGGCTCGCGCTGCCGGTGGCCGATGTGGTGAGTCGCAAGGTGACCTATGCCGATCCGCTGCGCCTGCTCGCCGATCTGCGCGCGATGGGGGAGGGCAATGCGCTTTCCGCGCGCGCGCGTCATTTCACCCGCCGCGCAGTGCTCGCCGAGGCGGTGGCGCGCTATGCGGAGAATTTCTCCGAACCCGACGGGCGGGTGCGGGCGACTTTCGACATGGTCTGGCTTACCGGATGGAAGCCGCACGAGAGCCAGCAGAAACCCCTTCGCCCCGGTTCCGCGACGCATTCGCTCGCCGAGGCGCTGGGCACCTGCGAATGTTCTGCGGGGCAAAAGGTGCAGGAATAGGGTCTATCCAAGCGCGGTGAGAAAGCCGCGTGACCACCAGTGCACGTCGCGACGGCGCAGCGTTTCCATCATCGCCCGATGCCGTCGCTGGCGTTCGGCCCGCGGCATCGCGAGCGCGGTCATCATCACCGTCGCCATCTGCTCGACATCATGCGGGTTGACGATCAGCGCATCGGCAAGCTGCTCGGCCGCGCCGGCGAACTGGCTCAGGATCAGCACGCCGGGATCCTCGGGATCCTGCGCCGCGACGAATTCCTTCGCCACGAGGTTCATCCCGTCCATCAGCGGCGTCACCAGCGCGACATCGGCCGCGCGATAAAGGCCGGCGAGCGTCTCGCGCGGGACGGGGCGGTTGATGAAGCGGATCGGCGTCCACATGATGTCGGCATAGGTGCCGTTGATCTGGCCCGAGAGATGCTCCGTCTCCTGCCGGATGTCGTCATAGGCGGACACCCCCTCGCGCGTCGGCGGGGAAATCTGGATCAGCGAGACATGGCGATGCCAGTCTTCGTGCCGCCCGAGAAACTCGCCGAAGGCCCGAAGGCGCTGCGGCACGCCCTTGGTATAATCGAGCCGGTCGACGCCGATCATCAGCCGCCGGTCAGGTTTGCGGATGCCGGCCGGAAGCGCCTCGACCTCGACCGCGGCGATGCGGGCGAACTCCGCCACGTCGATCGCGATCGGAAAGGCGGCGATGCGCGGCTGATGCGGTGCGAGATGCACGAAACCGCCCGAAAGCTCCGCCGCGCCGCCGATCTCGACCATCGCATCGGTGCAGTTCTTCACGTCGCGCTCGGCCTGCAGCCCCACCAGCTCATAGGCCGCAAGCCATTGGCAAAGCTCGGCTCCGTTCGGCAGCGCCTGCAGCGCGAGCGGCGTCGGAAAGGGCGTGTGCAGGAAGAACCCCATCCGGTTCTGCACGCCAAGCTGGCGCAGGTCATGGGCGAGCGGCAGGAGGTGGAAATCATGCACCCAGATCCGGTCGTCGGGGGCGATCACCTCGACCAGCATCTTCGCGATGCGCCGGTTCACCTCCTTGTAGCTCGCCAGATACTCGCCGCGGATGTCGAGCAGATCGGTTCGCCCGTGAAACAGCGGCCAGAGCACAGAATTGGCGAATCCGTGGTAGTAATTCGCCTGTTCCTCGGGGCTGAGATCGAAGCAGAGGCGGCGGAACGGCCCGCCCTCGATCTCGCGCAGGCGGTTGTCCGGGGCCTCGACGATCTCGCCCGAGGTGCCGATCCAGAGACCGCCGCGCTCTTCCAGCGCGGCGCCGAGCGCCACGACAAGCCCGCCCGAGGGGGTTGGCCCGGCGGGGATGCGGTTCGAAAGACAGATCAGACGCCCCATCCTATCGCTCCAGCCCAAGCCAGCGCCGCACCGCGACCGGATCGGCCAGGCGATGCCGCGCGGCCGAGGGGCCCGCCCCGATCTTCACGCCGAAGCCGCCCTGCGCCGCGGCCCAGGCAAGCGCCGGTTCATCGGTACTGTCATCGCCGAGATAGACGGGCAACCGCCCGGCGAAGGCCGGAAGCTGCACGATCCGCGCGAGTGCGCGATCCTTCGAGGCGCCCTCCGGTTTCAGCTCGAAACACATCTTCGCGGGTTGCACGGTGAAACCGGGCAGCCGCATGGCAAGCTCGGTGACGAAGGCCTCGGCGGTGGGCGCGGCCTCCGGGCGGGCGCGGAAATGCAGCGCGCCGCCGAGGGTCTTCTCTTCGTAAAAAAGACCCTGTTCCTGCGCAAATTGCGCAAGCATGGCCTGCAGCATGGCAAGCCCCTCGGGTGCGGCGGCGATCATCGGCGCCATGCCGCGCGCCTCGGCGCCGTGGCTGCCGATCATCAGACCGTCGAAATCGGGCAGGAACCGTTCGAGCATCGCAAGGGAGCGCCCGGAGACGAGGGCGAGCGCACTGTCGAGACTGTGGCGGAGCCCGCTCAGGGCGGCACCGAGACCGGGCGCGACCTCGACCGCATCGGGACGTGGCGCGATATCGACCAGCGTGCCGTCGAAGTCGAGGAAAAGGGCGGCGCTGGACTGGTCGAGAGCGGGCGGGGCGCTGAGCGCGAAGCGTGTCTCTTCGGTCATGGCCCAAAGGGTAGGGCATCGGGTCGCGATTGCAACGCCCTCATTGACCCGGGGCCAAAACGCGATAAGTCGGAGGGGATTTCAGATGCGACAGGACACTCGATGACCCCCGAAGCCGATACCCGCCTCGCACATGCTCCCGCCGATCACCCGCGCCTGCCGCCGCGCAAGACCGGGCTGCTCGTCGCCAATCTCGGCACGCCGGACGCCACCGATTACTGGTCGATGCGGCGCTATCTGGGCGAGTTCCTCTCCGACAAGCGGGTGATCGATATCCCGTCCTGGAAATGGCAGCCGCTGCTGCAGCTGATCATCCTGACGAAGCGGCCCTTCACCTCGGGCGCCAATTACCGCACGATCTGGAACACCGAGGCGAACGAAAGCCCGCTGATGACGATCACCAAGCAGCAGGTGGCGAAGCTGCGCGACGCCGTCGCCGCGCGCTACGGCGAGGAGGTGATGGTCGAGTTCTGCATGCGCTACGGCAACCCCTCGACCGAGGTGGTGGTGGACCGGATGGTGAAGGCGGGCTGCGAGCGCATCCTCTTCCTGCCGCTTTATCCGCAATATGCCGGGGCCACCTCGGCCACCGCGAACGACGCCTTCTTCCGCGCGCTGATGAAGCAGAAGCGCCAGCCCGCGGCCCGGATCGCACCCGAATATTTCGATCGTCCGAGCTATGTCGAGGCGCTCGCGAGCTCGGTGGAAAGGGTCTATTCCACCTTGAATCGCCGCCCCGACGTGCTCGTCGCCTCCTATCACGGCATGCCGAAACGCTACCTGATGGAGGGCGACCCCTACCATTGCCAGTGCCAGAAGACCTCGCGCCTGCTGATGGAGCGGCTTGGCTGGCAGAAGGGCGACATCGACACCACCTTCCAGTCGGTCTTCGGCCGCGAGGAATGGCTCAAGCCCTATACCGTCGAGCATGTCGCCGAACTGGCGAAGGCCGGCAAGAAGAATATCGCGGTGATCTCGCCCGCCTTCTCGGCCGATTGCATCGAGACGCTGGAAGAGATCAACGGCGAGATCCGCGAGGCCTTCGAGCACGCGGGCGGCGAGAGCTTCACCTATATCCCCTGCCTGAACGACGACGATCTGCACATCGCCGCGCTGATGGATCTGGTGCAGGAAAACTTCGCCGGCTGGCTTGCCTGACGGGCAGGGGGCTTCCGCCCCCTCGGCGCGGCCGCGCCTCACCCCCGAGGATATTTTCCGCTCTGTAGAAACGGGTTTCTATAGAGCCAAAATATCCCGGGGGAGCTCCGCAGGAGCGGGGGCAGAGCCCCCGGCAACGAAAAGGGGCCCGAAGGCCCCCGGATTTCTACGCACCGCATCCGGTCAGATCAGCACGACCTGCGTGCCGATCTTCGCCAGATCGAAAAGTTGCTCGATATGCTGGTTGTACAGGCCGATGCAGCCATTCGACGACTTGCGCCCGATCTTGCGCGTGTCGTGGGTGCCGTGGATCCGGTAATATTGCCAGCTGAGGTAGAGCGCGCGCGTGCCGAGCGGATTGTCCGGCCCCGCAGGCACGAAATCGGGCCAGTCGGGGTTGCGTTTCTTCATCGAGGGCGTGGGCGACCAGGTCGGCCCCTTGACCTTGCGGATCACCTCGGTGCGGCCGCGGCGGGTGAGCTCGTCCGAGACCGGAACCGAGGTCGGGTAGAGCTTGTAGATCGACTGGTCCTCCGACCAGAAATGCAGGCAGCGCGACACGGTGTCGACGAGGATCGCGCCGTTCTTCGTGTTCGAGAAATAGGGCCGCCAGTCGAGCTCGCGGAAGCTCGAGATATTGCGGTGCATATTGGTGTTCGCGGTTTCCTCGAAAGTCTCGAGCCCCGCGTCGGGCGTCTGGGCAAAGACGGCGGGCGCCGCAAGGGAGGCGCCGGCAAGCGTGGCCGCGCTCAGGAAACTGCGGCGATCGAAGGTCTTTCGGGCATCCGTCATGTCACGTCTCCGTTCCGGCCGGAGCCGGGTCTCTGACCCTTCTCAATATTGCGCCTTTGCCGCAGGTGCAAATCAAACCGTCGTCATCACGGGTTTTCACGTAACTGTGGGTTTGCGCGCCTTGACGCATGCGTGTAAGGCTCGCCCCGATATTCCGGGGGACAGAAATGACCAGTTCCAAAGTGTTGACGCTGCTTGCTGCCCTGACCCTGGCCGCCTGCAGCTCCACGCATGAGCCGCAGCTTGGCCCCGATGGTCAGCCGCTGCCGCAGCTCTACAAGATCACCAAGCGGGACACCGCCGAGATCCCGACGCGGGTGCTCGAGGCGATGAATTCGCTGCGCGCCGCGCGGGGCACCTCGCCGGTGCAGCTCAACCCGCAGCTGACCGCGGCGGCCGAGGCGCATTCGCGCGACATGGCGGCGCAGAACCGGCCCTGGCACTGGGGCTCGGACGGTTCCTCGCCGCTCGACCGCGCGAAACGTTCCGGCTTCACCGGCGAAGTGCTGGGCGAGAACATCTCCGAGACCTACGAGACCGAGACCGAGACGCTCTCCGCCTGGATGGCGCTGTCGGATACGCGCGACGTGATCCTGAACCCGGGGGCTACCGAGATGGGCTTCTCCTGGTATCAGGAACCCTCGGGCAAGATCTGGTGGACGATGGTCACCGGCAAGTTCTGAGCCGGTCTCCACCCAGAGCGCATCAAAAAGGGCCCCGTCGGGGCCCTTTGCCTTTCCCGATGGTGTCGGGTCAGGGGTAGATGAAGACCGGGGTGCCTGTCGCCACCATCGCATAGATAACCTCGATCTCCTCGTCGCGCACCGCGATACAGCCGGCGGTCCAATCCTTGCCGCGGCCCTTGTCCTTGCCGGCGCGGCCATGGATGAAGATGTCGCCGCCCGGGCGCTTGCCCTGCGATTCGGCAAAAACCGTGTCGCTGGGGTTCGGATAGGAGATGCCGAGCGAGAGGTGATAGGCCGAGTTCGGATTGCGGCGGTCGATGAAATAAAGCCCCTCGGGCGTCTTGCCGTCGCCCTCGAACTGCTTCTTGCCGATCGGGTTGCCGCCAAGCGCGATCTTGTATTCCTTCAAGATCTTGCCATCGACGGAGACGAGGTACATCCGCCGTTTCTTCTTGTAGACGTGGACCTGGGAGACGGGCTCGCCGGAATAACTCTTGAACTTGCCCGAGTCGCCGCATGCCGCCAGAAGCGACAGCGTCGAAAGCCCCATGATGAGAGAGCGCCGCTGCATGATTTGCCTGTGTTCACTGCCTTTTTGCGCGATCCTACCAGAAATCGTTGGTCGCGCGAAGCCCCCTAGCGCCGCGTGAAGCGCGCTGCAAGCTCGACATGCGCGGACCAGCGGAACTGATCGACGACGATCAGCTCCTCGAGGGTGAAACCGGCGTCGATCAGCACCTTGGCGTCGCGCGCGAAGCTGACCGGGTTGCAGGAGACATGGGCGACGAGCCGCGCTTTCGAGGCGGCGATCTCGGCGATCTGCGCCTCGGCGCCGGCGCGGGGCGGGTCGATCACCACCGCGTCGAAGCGGTCGATCTCGTCGGGCAGGAGCGGGCGGCGGAAGAGGTCGCGCGTCTCGTGGGTGACGCGCTTGAGCCCCTGCGCGTTGCGCCAGCCCTGGTCGAGCGCGGCAAGCATCGCCGCCTCGCCCTCGACGGCATGAACCTCGGCCTTTGCCGCAAGCGGCAGGGCGAAGGTGCCGCAACCGGCAAAAAGATCGACGACGCGGGCGGCCTCGCCCACCGCGGCACGCACGAAGGACACGAGCGCCGCCTCGCCCTCCGCCGTCGCCTGCAGGAAGGCGCCGGGCGGCGGGGTGACGCGGGCGGCGCCGAAGGCCTGGGTTGCGGGGCGGCGCGCGGCGATCATCTCGCCGTTCCAGCTCAGCCGCGCGAGGTCATGGCGGCGGGCAAGATCGGAAAGCGCCTCGAAAAGGGCCGGATCAGTGTCTTTTCCGCCCTTCGCGGCGACCTCGACCCCGGCCTCCGAAAGCGTCAGCGCGAAGGCGATCTCCCCCTTGCGCGAGGCGCCCAGTGCCGTCGCCTCTTCGAGTGCCGGCACGGTGGCGAGAAGCTCGGGGCGCAGAATGCGGCAGTCGGGCACTTCCACCACGGTGTCGGAAGCGCGGGCGTGAAAGCCGACCAGCGCCCCTTTCTTAGTGCGCCGTCCCGAAAGCGTGGCGCGGCGGCGCGCGCGTTCGGGCGAGGTCTCGACACGGGACACGGGGGTGGTGATGCCGCGCTGGGCGAGGGCGTTGGTCACCACCTCCGCCTTCCAGCGCGCGACGAAATCATCCGAGCCATGCTGCAACAGGCAGCCACCGCAGGCGCGGTAATGCGGGCAGGGCGGTTTCACCCGGTCGGGCGAGGGGGTGACGATCTTCGGTGCGGCGATGCGGCCGTCGATGATCTCGCCTTCGACCGCCTCTCCGGGCAGCGCCATGGCGACATGCACGGTGCCTTCCGGCCCGTGGGCGACCCCGTCGGCATGCAGTGAGAGGCGTTCGATCGTCAGCGTCATGGCGCGGCTCCTTTTCAGGGCGGCTTAGCAAGTGGTTGGCCAGGCGCCAAGCCTATTGCGCCGCCGCCCCGCTTTCCGCCTCTTCCTCGGTGCCGAGGAAGCCCCCCGATTGCCGGCTCCAATAGCGCGCATAAAGACCCTGTTGCGCCAGAAGTTGCGCATGCGTTCCCTGTTCGACGATCCGCCCCTGATCGAGCACGACGATCCGGTCCATCTCGGCGATCGTGCTCAGCCGGTGCGCGATCGCCAGCACGGTCTTGCCCTCCATCACCCGCAGGAGCGCCTCCTGGATCTGCGCCTCGACCTCGCTGTCGAGTGCGGAGGTCGCCTCGTCGAGCACGAGGATCGGCGCGTTCTTGAGGAAGGCCCGGGCGAGCGCGATGCGCTGCCGTTGCCCGCCGGAAAGTTTCACCCCACGCTCGCCCAGCGTCGCCTCGTAGCCCTTGTTGCCCTTGTGATCCTGCAGCGTGAGGATGAAGTCATGCGCTTCGGCGGCCTTGGCGGCGGCGATCATCTCCGCCTCGGTCGCATCGGGGCGGCCATAGAGAATGTTCTCCCGTGCGGAGCGGTTGAACATCGCGGTCTCCTGCGTGACCATGCCGATCTGCCGGCGCAGGCTCTCTTGGGTGACCGCGCGCAGATCGGTGCCGTCGATCAGAACCGCACCTTTTTCGGTGTCATAGAGTCTTAAAAGCAGCGCGACGAGGGTCGATTTCCCCGCGCCAGAGGCGCCGACGATGCCGATCCGCTCGCCCGGCGCGATGGTCAGGGTGATGTCGTCGATGCCGCCGCTTTGCCGCCCATAGGCGAAGGAGACATGGTCGAAACCGATCTCCCCCTTCACCCGGCCGAGTGTGATCGCATCCAGCGCATCGGTCAGCGCATGCATGGGGGTGAGCGTCTTCATCCCGTCCTCGACCTCGCCGACCGAACCCCAGATCCCCATCAGTGCCATGCTGACCCAGCCCGACATCTGCGCGATGCGGATCGCGATCGCGCCCGAGGCGGTGATGTCGCCGGCGGTGGCGTGGCCCGCGCGCCACATCAGGATGGTGCCGCCGACGAGCATCACCGGAAGCAGGCCGGAAAAGACCATCTGCGCCGAGCGATACCAGGTCGAGGTCACGCCGAAATCGAGGGCGCGCTCACGAAATGTGCTCATCGCGCCGAGCGCGGCGCGATCCTCGTGTTCGGCATGGGCGAAAAGCTTCACCGTCTTGATGTTGGTGATCGTGTCCACGACCTGCCCGGTGACCATGGCGCGCGCTGCGGCCCGCGCCTCTGATCGCGCGCGGACGTGGGGCAAAAAGGCTCTGATCAACCAGAAATAGGCCAACATCCAGAGCGTCAGCCCGACCGCGCCCCAAAGGTCGATCCCGATCAGCAGCGCGATCGAGCCGACGATCGAGGCGAGCGCGAACATCGCGGTATTGACGACTTCGGAGGCGGTGTCGGTGACGGCCCGCGCCGTCTGCATCTGCTTTTGTGCGATGCGCCCGGCGAAATCATTGTCGAAGAAGGTCACCGCCTGGCCCATCGTCCAGCGATGCAGCCGCGAAAGCACGAGCGGCATCACGTTCGGGTTGATCAACAGGTTCGAGGCGGCGGAAGAGAGGCCAAAGATCCCCGGCCGCAGGATCAGATAGAAGCTTGCGAAGCCCGCGATCAGCAGCATGTTTTCGCTGAAAATAGTCTCTGGTGTGGCGGAAAGCGTGGCATCGACGACCTTGCCGAGCAGCCAGGCGGAGACGACCTCCATCGTTCCGGCGAGGGCGGAAAGCACGCCTGCGAGCCAGAGGGCGGGCCAGGCGCCGCGCAGGCACCACAGGAAAAAGGCGCCGAGGCGTTGCGGGGGCGGGCCGTCGGCGGGGCGGAAGGCGTCGATCATCGTGAAATCTCCTTGCGCAGGATATAGGCGGCGCGAGGGAAAGGGGAAGCCTCAGCCGAGCAGCGCGTCCCGGTCGAGGGTGAAGCCGGAGGCGATCCAGCGCGCCTCGAGCTCGGCAAGGCGCGCGCCGAGGGCGGCACCGGAATAGCGTGGCATCAGGTCGCTCGCGTGGATCGGAAAGCGCTGGGCTGCGCCGAATTCGACCCTGTTCCAGCGGTTTTCAGTGATTTCTTCACCGATCAGTGCGGCGCGGAGGAGGAGTGCATCCTCCCCGTCGCGCGCCCCGTAGCGATAGCCGAGAACCTCGGGCGAAAGATCCTCGGTCGCGGCCTCGCGCAAACGCCCGAGGCGTTTCGCCTCCGCCTTCGACAGCCGCAGGCGCTCGGCGACGTCCTCCCCGCCCAAAGCCGCCAAACGGCGGATCGGGTCGGGGGTGCGCCCGGCCTCGAGATGCACGAGGGGCGCCAAGCTACGCGCCTCCGCCCCGGGCAGGACCAGGGCCAGAATCCCGGCCGCGGCCATCGCCGCCACGGCGGGGGCGGGATCTGGCGCGGCGAGCAGGCGGAGCATTTCGTGCCCGATCCTTTCACGCGAAAGCGTCTCTATTCCAGCGGAAAGGGCGCTGCAGGCGGCCAACCCATCCGCGTCGATTCCGCGTTCCGGATCGCCATACCAGGCGGTGAAACGGAAGAACCGCAGGATGCGGAGATAATCCTCGGCAATGCGCTTTTCCGGATCGCCGACAAAGCGCAGATGCCGCGCGGCCAGATCGGCCAGCCCGCTGCCGAGCGGGTCGATCACCGTGCCGTCGGCGCGCGCATAAAGCGCGTTCATCGTGAAATCGCGCCGCGCGGCATCCTCGGTCACATCGGTCGAGAAGGCGACCGTCGCATGCCGCCCATGCGTCTCGACGTCACGGCGAAAGGTGGTGATCTCGTGCCCGACATGATCGGCGACCACGGTCACTGTGCCATGCGCGATCCCGGTGGGCACCGGCTTGAACCCCGCGGCCTCGGCCAGTGCGATCACACGCTCCGGCAGGGCATCGGTTGCGATGTCGATGTCGGAAACCGGCTGGTGCAGAGCCGAATTGCGCACGCAGCCACCGACGAGCAGGGCCTGATGGCCGCCCGCCTCCAGCATGGCCAGAACCTTCTGGACATGCGCCGCCTCGATCCATGCGCCTTGCAGTTTCATCCCGCCATCCGGTCGCTCAGCGCGCGCAGGATACGCGCCGTGGCGCCCCAGATGTAATAGGGGCCATAGGGCGCGACATAGAAGCTGCGCCAGCTGCCGCGCCAGCGCCGCCGCTCGATCCGGTAATTCGCGGGATCGGCGAGATGGGCGAAGGGCACGGTGAAGATCTCGCCCACTTCGCCGGCCTCGGCGCGGGGGGCAAAGGGGCGGGTGACACGCGCGAGAACCGGGGTGACAAGAAAGCTCGTCACCGTCTCATGCGGCTCTAACACGCCCAGAATCTCGACTTTTTCGGGCGGCAGCGCGATTTCCTCCTGCGCCTCGCGCAGGGCGGCGGCGACGGGGCTTGCGTCCTCCGGGTCGACCTTGCCGCCGGGCAGGGCGATCTGCCCGGGGTGGTTGCGCAAGTGCGAGGCGCGCTTCGTGAGATAAAGCCGCAGCCCCGCCTCGGTTTCCTCGAGCGCGACGAGCACCCCGGCCGGGCGCAGCACCCGCCCGGGGGGCAGCGCAAAGCCGGGGTTGAGGTCGTAATCCGACGAGGGCCGCCCCGGTCGCGCCAGAGCGGCCAGAACCGGGGCGAAAGGGTCAGGCATCGCCGGCCTCTTTCGGCGTGCCGTCGGGTTCGATCGTCGCCTCGAAGCCGAGCGAGGCGGGATCGAACTCGTAATGCGCGCCGCAGAACTGGCAATCGGCGGTGACCTTGCCATCCTCGGTGGTCATATGGCCGATGTCCTTCGCCGAATAGATCGCGAGGCTCGAGCGCACACGTTCCTCCGAACAGGTGCAGCCGAACTCGACCCTCTGCGGATCGAAGACGCGCGGCGCTTCCTCGTGGAAAAGCCGCACGAGCAGGTTGGTCAGCTCGACGCCGGGGCCGATCAGCTCCATATCCTCGACGGTGTCGAGGAGCACATTTGCCCGCACCCAGTTCTCGTCCTCCTCGCCGGCGAGGATGTCGCTGTGGCGCAGCAGACCGGCCTCGCCCGAGCCCTCGCGCGCGGCGCCGGGGGTTTTCGGCATCATCTGCAGCATCACGCCGCCGGCGCGCCAGCGCTCGCCCTGACCGGGCAGGATCGAGCGGCCATAGGCGATCTCGAACCGCGTCGGCAGCTGCTCCGATTGCGCGAAATACGTCTCTGCACAGGCGGAAAGCGCGCCTCCGGCCAGCGGGGTGATGCCCTGATAGGGCAGCGTCCCCTCGCCCTGGTCGATCAGGATCGCGAAATACCCGTCACCGATCTGGCTGAACGGGGCGGCGCTTTCGTCGAGGCGTTCGGGGTCGAAGGAGGCCCAGCCGCGGATGCGCGCGGGCTCTCCCTCCGCCGCGGGGGCGTAGTAATCGGTGGCGAGGATCCGGATCGGCCCGTTGCCGCGCACCTGGATCGACAGTTTCCAGCGCAGCTTGATCGTCTGCCCGATCATCGCGGTGAGCAGCGCCACCTCGGCGACCAGCGCCTCGACGATCGGGGGGTAATTGTGCTGTGCAAGCACTTCCTCGAGCACGCCGTCGAGCCGCGCGATGCGGCCGCGCACGTCGGAGCGGTCGAGCTGAAACGGAAGGACGGTATCGTCCCATGCGATTTGCGAAAGGGTGGTCATCTCTATCCCGGGGGTTTTCTTCAGCCCGGAGGCTGGCATACCCTGCCTATATAGGCGCGGCAACCGCAGACCCAAGGGGGCGGATGCACAGGCGCTGCGCAAGGGGGACGGGATGCGACGGTTCGGCGAAGCGGTGGTGCGGGGGCAGCAGTATCGGCCGCGGCCGGGGGCCTATGCGGTGCTTTGGCGCGAGGGGCGCGTGCTGCTCACCCATCAGGAGGCTCCGACGCTCGAATATCAGCTGCCCGGCGGTGGCATCGACCCGGGCGAGGGGCCGCTCACCGCGCTTTATCGCGAGGCCTTCGAGGAGACCGGCTGGAAGATCGCCGATGCGCGCCGGATCGGGGCCTATCGCCGCTTTGCCTATATGCCGGAATACGACCGCTGGGCGGAGAAGATCTGCCATGTCTATGTCGCGCGCCCGGTGCTGCGCCGCGGCCCGCCGCTCGAGGCCGGGCATGAGGCGGTCTGGGCAAGCCCCGAAGCGGCGCTTTCGCTTCTGGCCAATGCGGGGGACCGGCATTTCCTGAGCCGGATCCTGAGCGGCAAATAGGCCACAGATCCGCCGCTATATACTGCGGGCCACCCCACAAATTGACGTTGCGGTAAAAGAACCATCTAGCCTTGGGCAGGTTTTTCGGTTATTTCGGAACCAGCAGTATTAACTCCGGACGCAAAGAACCGGGGATTATTTGAGGCGGAGCAGTAATATGGTAAAGTCGGTAGACTTTGCCGTTCGCGATGTTGCGGGCGGCGTGTCGCGTGGTGTTGTTTCCGGCGAGGGTGCGAGTGATTTCATCCAGGTCGGAGCGGGCGACGACATTTCTCTCAATCTGAGAAAAACAAGCATTCTCAAATACATGCGTGAAGGCAGCGATCTTGAGATCGTGCTTGTCGATGGGCGCACCATCACCCTTTCCGGGTTCTACGACGCGCATGCCAATCTCTATATCTCCTCCGATGGAACGCTGACCCATGTCGTGCTCGACGGTGGCAGCGATGGCGTGATCTACGCCGATTACAGCGATGTCGAGGTCATCGGGAAATGGAGCCCGAACGATCAGCTCGCTTTCCTCGATGGCGAAGAGCTTCTCGCGCCGGCGGCGGCCGACGACACCTCGAGCATGGCGGCCTTTGCCCCGGCGCTTCTGGGCGGCATGGGCGGTCTTGGCATCGCGGCGGCCGGGGTTGCCGGGCTTGGCCTGCTCGGTCTTGGGGGCAGCGGCTCGGGCGACGGCAATGATACGACCACGGGCGGCGATGGCGACGATACCGTGACCGGTGGCGATGGCGACGACACGACCACGGGCGGCGATGGCGACGATACCGTGACCGGTGGCGACGGCGACGACACGACCACGGGCGGTGGCGGCGACGATACCGTGACCGGTGGCGATGGCGACG